>JBAVIK010000026.1:0-2257 GCA_049686815.1 Acidimicrobiia bacterium
GCCCCGAGAGGGTTGAGGCTTCGGCCAAGGCTCCCTCGGGGTTTTCTCATGCCCCGGCGGATGGCTTACATCGTTGACCTGCGGACCCACTGATCACAGAGTTAGGCTCCTGCCGAATGGACCACGAGAGCAGATTGCAATGAGCTATCCCGAGAAACTGCTTAGTGACGGAGAGTCGATCGTCACCCAATTCCGACCTCACTGGTCTCGGCTTCTCCGTGAGTTTTTGGTGGTTATCGTCGGAATTGGCGTCATGGTGCTGCTGGCGATCATCTCTGCCCCGGGCTGGGCCTATCCGGCGACGATCGTGGTCGTATTGCTCCTGATAGCAAGAGGGCTCGTTCGGTGGGCGACGACGATGCACGTGATAACAGATGAGAGGGTCATCTTCAGGGCCGGTTTCATCGCCAAGTCGGGTCAAGAGATCCCACTCGAGGTGATAAATGACATCGCCTTCAACCAGACCCTGTTTGAGAAACTGTTTGGCACCGGTGACTTGCTGATCGAATCCGCTGGAACTCATGGGCAAACCAGATATCGGGACATTCCCAAACCAGAGCAGGTCCAATCTCTGCTCTACCAGGTCCGTGAGGATCGAACGATGAAGCTCCGAGGACCTCAGATACCCGATGGTGGGGAATCGACAGCATCCCAACTCGATCGCCTGTCCCGTCTCCATGATGAGGGAAAGCTCACGGATGAAGAATTCCAACAGGAAAAATCGAAGCTCATCGGAGGTAGCTGATGCCACACATGCAGGACGACTTTCCTCTCCTCCTGTCGACTCTTTACGACCACGCCGTTTGGCAATTTCCCGACCAGGAAATCGTTTCGGTCGAGTCAGACAATTCGGTTGCACGCTCGACCTACGCGTCGACCGACGTTCGTGTTCGCAAACTCGCCTCAGCGTTTGACAAGCTTGGTCTGGAGGTCGGAGACGCCGTCGGCACTTTCGCCTGGAACAACCAGCGTCACCATGAGCTCTACTGGGCGACGGCAAACACCGGTCGCCCCTGTCACACGATCAACATCAGGCTGTTTGCTGATCAGATCGCCTACATCGTCAACCATGCCGAAGACAAGGCGCTGTTCATCGATCCAAACCTCGTGCCGTTGCTGGCACCTCTGGCCGACAAGCTCGAAACGATCGAGCATTTTGTGGTCATGGGAGCTGAGGCAACTGATGAGCTCCCCAACTCAATCGCCTACGAGGACCTGATCGCCGATCAGCCGGTCCATGGCCCGTGGCCGTTGCTCAGCGAACGCTCGCCAATGATGTATTGCTATTCGTCAGGCACGACAGGAAACCCGAAGGGCGTTGCTTACACCCAGAGATCGACCTACATCCACACGATTTCGGGTCTGGCGAACTTTCCGATCGGGCCGAGCGACAACGTTCTGCCGGTAGTTCCGA
The DNA here is from genome assembly GCA_049686815.1 of Acidimicrobiia bacterium. GTDB lineage: Bacteria > Actinomycetota > Acidimicrobiia > Spongiisociales > ZC4RG35 > JBAVIK01. Next base: position 1,415 of record JBAVIK010000026.1, read on the forward strand.
TGTTTCATGCTGCAGCCTGGGGCTACCCGTTTCAAGCGGTCACCGTGGGAGCCAAACTGACTTACCCCGGCCCCGATCTCTCCCCGCAGGGGCTGCTCAGGTTGTTTGCAGACGAGCGAGTGACTTTCAGTGCCGGTGTTCCCACAGTCTGGATGGGGATCCAGCAACATCTGATATCCAATCCCGACATTGATACCTCATCGATACGGGCTTTCCTCTGTGGTGGCTCTTCGGTCCCGCGGGCGATGATCAAATGGTTTGACGAGGAGCGGGGAATACGTGTCGTGCAAGGGTGGGGCATGACCGAGACCAACCCGATTGCGTCAACGGCATTGCTCAAACCCCACATGGAGGACTGGGACCTCGAAGCTCAGCTCGATGTGTTGGAGACCGCCGGTCGGCCGGTAGCGGGTCTTCAGGTCAAGATCGTCGACGAGGCGGGCGAGGAGCTGCCCCACGACGGTGAGGCGTTCGGAGAGCTCTTGATCCGTGGCCCGTGGATCGCTGCGGAGTACTACAAAGATGAGAGGACGGCACAGTCCTTCGTGGATGGCTGGCTGCGAACGGGTGACGTCTGCAAGATCACCCCTGACGGATACATCAGAATCACCGATCGGGCAAAGGATGTGATCAAGTCAGGAGGCGAGTGGATCTCCTCGCTCGATGTGGAGAATGCTCTGATGGCGCACCCAGGTGTCGCCGAGGCGACGGTCGTTGGGCTCAAGCACGTCAAGTGGCAAGAGCGTCCGGCTGCGTTCGTGGTACGTGCACCCGGCACGGAGGTGTCGGAAGATGATCTCCTCGAGCATCTCTCGGACAAGGTCGCCAAATGGTGGCTACCCG
>JBAVIK010000027.1:0-6180 GCA_049686815.1 Acidimicrobiia bacterium
CTATCACGCAGACTCTTGCGGAGCTCCTGGACCGCTGAAACGGTGAGCCCTCGGTACTCGGTGAGAAACACCGCTTCGGCGCCCTCGAGTTTTTCTTGGATGTCAGATACAGCTTGAACCTTGTCTGGTCTTGGCATTTGCTTGCTCCCTAGACATCAATAAAGCCCCTCAGCAGAAGAAAGGGGCTTCGAGAAGCGGTCCTACGCTGGCGGATCTCACCCAGAAAGCTGAGGTTGCCCTTTACGTCCGCCCACATCTCGTGAGCCGACACCGGCGGTCTTCGGCCGAGGTATTGGAGTTGCCATGCGATTGTAATGACATGTCATCGGTGGGCAATTCGAGATAGGTTCGCCAACATGGAATTCGGTTTTGTGTCACAGGGAGCCACCGAAATCGCCTTTCAATTCAATGGAACGGGCGATCCAATCCTGTTCATCCATGCCGGAGTGGCCGACAGCCGAATGTGGCAACGTCAAATGAACCTGCCTGGATACAGGTGCGTCGCATTCGATCAACGTGGTTTCGGTCAGACCCGGTGGGCACCGGGAACCTATGCGGAGTGGCGAGATGCTGTGACCGTCCTGGATCATCTCGAGATCGACTCTGCGGTGGTTGTCGGATGCTCATTCGGCGCAAGCGTCGCGATGAATCTGGCTCTGGAGGTGCCGGACCGTGTCACGGCATTGGTACTGGTGGGCGCTGCTGCTGAAGGGTGGGAGCCCAAGGACGGCTGGCCCGAGGATCCGATCTGGGACGAAGCGATGGCTGCCTCGGAAGCCGGCGACTTGAGTCGGGTCATCGAGATCGACGCGAAACTCTGGCTCGCGGGGCCGGGGCGCGAACTAGATCAGATCGATCCCGAAATGGTCGATCTCTTTTTGGAAATGGGTCGCACACCAGCAGCTACGGAAAAGGAACGCCAAGCCCAGGTCGAAAGGTATGAATCAGCGACCAATGACAGGCTCGACGAGATCACAGCTCCGACGCTCGTCGTGGTAGGTGCACACGACCAACCTGACTTGATCGAGTCGGCGGATTACCTGGCCGCTCGCCTCAGCGAAGAGCCAGTGCTGCTCATCGAGAACGCAGCCCACTTGCCTTCGCTCGAGGAGCCCGAGACATTCAACCAGGGTCTCATGAGCTTTTTGAGCAACGTTTAGATCATCTCCTACTGGGGCTTTCCAGAATTTCCCTGGACACCCGGTCACCCTCGCGCGACACTTGGAATGTTGACAACAGGGGGTCTCCGTGTGACCGGGCGGGTTCCCTGACCGCCCCCGCCCGTTCCTCGGGACCGAATAGTGAGGGCCGCGTAGCCGACCACAATGAGACCAGTCCCTACCCTGGTCCACAGACGAGTGTCGGCGGCGTGCGGACGGTGGACCTGGCAACCGAAGCCCTCCCAGCCCACGGATGAACCGGGGCGCGGAGATCCCCCTAGTTTGAAACAGCGAAAAGCCCCCATTCTTGGGGGCTTTTCCGCGTTTGGGCTAGTAACCGAGCTGTCTAGACGGCGAGCTCGGTCAACCCCTCGAGATGTCCGGTATCGACCTTGACACCCGGGCCCATGGTGGATGACAGGGTCATCCCTCTCATGTATCGACCCTTGGCTCCGGCTGGTCTGGCCCGCTCAATCTCGAGGGTCAAAGAGGCCAGGTTGCCGACCAATTGGTCCACACCGAAGCTGACCTTTCCGACAGGAACATGGACATTTCCATAACGATCGTTTCGATATTCGATCTTTCCGGCCTTGAACTCCGTGACTGTTTTCCCGACGTCCTGGGTTACGGTTCCAGCTTTGGGGTTGGGCATTAGCCCCCTCGGACCAAGAACACGTCCCAGCTTCCCCACTTCGGACATCATGTCGGGTGTAGCGATGGCAACATCGAAATCGAGCTCCCGGCCCCCGGCGATCGCCTCTGCCAGTTCGACGCCACCAACGACATCTGCTCCAGCCTCCTTGGCTTCCGATTCTTTGTCGGGTGGGCAGAACACTGCGACGCGAACGTCCTTGCCGGTGCCATGCGGCAGCGAGACCGTGCCGCGAACCAGCTGATCGGCCTTTTTCGGATCGATCCCTAAGTTGAACACCACCTCAACGGTCTCGTCGAACTTGGTCGAGGAGAGCGTCTTCACCAGTTCCAACGCCTCGGCTGCGGGGTAGGCGGTTTGTTTGTCGTACCGCTGTGAAGCCTCGCGGTACTTTTTTCCGTGTGCCATGTTTCTCCTTGTGGTCCAGGCGGCCTACGGCCCTGGTCCGATCTCATCGGTCCAGAAGCCAATTTCATCGGCCTCCCACTGGGGACGCTCGTGAGCGTCTCTCAACTTGTCAGTTCTCGAACGAGTCCATTCGTTCGAGAAGGTGATTCGATCAGCCCTCGACGAGAATTCCCATCGAGCGTGCTGTTCCTTCCACGACCTTCATCGCACCGTCGATGTCGATGGCGTTGAGGTCGGGCATCTTGATCTCTGCGATTTCCTTGATTTGGGCCTTGGTGACAGACCCGACTTTCTCTTTGTTGGGCTCACCGGAGCCCTTCTCCACTCTTGCGGCCTGTCGCAGAAGCGCGGCGGCAGGAGGAGTCTTTGTGATGAAAGTGAACGACCGGTCCTCATAGATCGAAATTTCTACAGGGATGATCTGGCCGCGCTGGTTGCCGGTCTCGTCGTTGTAAGCCTTGACGAAGTCCATCAGATTTACACCGTGTGGGCCCAACGCAGTTCCCACCGGTGGGGCCGGTGTCGCCTGTCCAGCCGGAAGTTGGAGTTTCAATGTTGTGACGAGTCTTCTTCTACCCATACCTGGTGTCCCTGCTAGTTCTTTTGGATGTCTTCGAAACCGAGCTCGACCGGAGTGTCGCGACCGAAGATGTTGACCAACACCACAACCTTCTGCTGATCGATGTTGATCTCTTCGATGGTCCCGTTGAAGTCTGCGAACGGGCCGGTGACGACACGGACTTGCTCGCCAACCTCCCATTCGGGCTTGAAGCGGGGCTTGCCCTTTTCTTCTTCTTCCTGGACACCGAGGAATCTCTCGACCTCACGCCGTGAGAGTGGGGTGGGCTTCTGGGCATTGCCTGCCACAAATCCGGTGACACCAGGGGTGTTCCTGACGGCGTACCACGAATCGTCATCGAGAGACATCCGAACCAGGATGTACCCGGGGAAGACCTTCTTCGGCACGGTTACTTTCTTCCCAGCCTTGAACTCAACGACATCTTCCATCGGGATGTGCACTTCGAAGATGCGATTCTCCATGTGCATCGATTGGATTCGAGTCTCGAGATTGGCCTTGACCTTGTTCTCGTAACCCGAATAGGAGTGAATCACGTACCAGTCACCGGGAAGGTCGTAGGGGCTGGCCGGCGGAATCGGAGCATCCACTACCTCTGTAGCCGGTGCTTGATCCCCCTCCGCAGCTTCTTCGGTCGCAGGTGACGCTGCGGTTGCGACAGTTTCCTCGGCGGCTGAGGTGTCCTCGGCAGGTGAGGTTTCCTCGGTCACTTCTGGCGTGACAGGCTCGGTGGTGGCATCTGTTGTTTCGAGTGTGTCAGCCATCAGCGCGTCAGATCGATCAGCCACAGGATGAACTGCTTGGCAGCGAAATCAAAGCCGAAGATCACGAAAGTAAGAGCAGTGGAGGTGATGAGAGTCACCGTGGTGAAGGCAATCATCTGCTCACGAGTTGGCCATGTCACCTTCCGAAGCTCGACCCGGACCTCATGCAGGTAGTCGCGGACGCGCCGAAAGAAGGGCTTGCGCTCGGTCTGAGGCGCTTTGGACTGCATCTGCGCCGCTTTTCGCTGCGCCTTGCTGCCCTCTTCCTTCTCTTTCTTCTTTCGCCGCTCCTCACGCTCTTGCATGCGGCGCATTTCTCGGTTCATCAGTTTCCCTATAGGTTTTTTGCAGAGCCTGGCAGGGGTGGAGGGACTCGAACCCCCAACCTCCGGTTTTGGAGACCGGCGCTCTAACCAATTAGAGCTACACCCCTAGGGGGTTCGCGGGTCGAGTAAGTATACGGCCACCGCCTTGTCTGTGGAAACTCGGGTGGGATATAGGGGTCGTCCGAAACCGGTCGACCCTATGTCCGGTGTTGCAGTTGGGATTTAGGGGGACGCCCGAACCCGGAAACGTTCGTGGCATCCCCCTTGTGGAGCGGTCCGGGGAGGCTGACGCCTCATCCCAAAATCCCACCCTCACCCTGAGCCCTTTTGCCTGCGCTGCACGGACCAAGGTCCGGCGGGGGTCGACCGCGCTGTCATACGCCTGTTATGACAGAGATGCGCCGGAGCCGCAGCGCCATCCTGTCGGCGGAGTCTCGACTACCACAGGAAAGCGAAGATCAGGACGTTCATGGTCAGATTGAAGGCAGCATGAGAAGCCATCGCCGGATAGAGCGATCTACTACGACGTCGCACCAGCGCGAACAGGACGCCTGCGCCGAACATCAAACCAAACAATCCCAGAAACCGGGAGGAAGACCATCTCACCGCCAGAGACGGAGATGCCGTGGTGGAACACGTGGATCAGACCAAAGGCAAGGGCCTGGAGCAACATCGCTGCCTTTGTGCTTCGAAACTCCTCGAACGTGCGTTGCATCGTCCCCCTAGAGAAGCTCTCTTCGCCGATAGGACTGAAGATCAGGGCCGGAAGGGTGAAGACCAAATGCAATGTGGTGACGGACATTCCCGTTGTATCCACGGCGTCTCCGTTGTACATGACACCTGCTCAACATGTGCCGATACGCGCTATTTGTCGAGAGGAGCATTATCCCTCGGTTCGTGCGGTCATTTGTTCCTGTCCGACCACGGTCATGAGGATCGAACGAACCGAGTTCGTTACGTTTCAGTAACGGACAAAGGTGATTGTTTGGGTGTGAGCACAACTCGGCGACTTATCCCATGGATTTGGACGGGCGTCATAGCGACAGCAGATGTCATCCTCGTCGTGGTTGCAGCCCCAGAATTTGAAGGATCCGAGATCGTCTTCCTCGTTGTTCTTCTCGCCTCAGCACTGGCCGTCACGGCGCTCGGATCGTTAGTGATGGCGCGCCAACCGGGCAATCGGATCGCTTGGCTTCTGCACGCCATCGCCACGAGTCTCTTAGTCATCATTTGGTCTGACATGGTGGTTCGGGGCGGACCATCGAATTCACTCACGTTTGCGGAATGGCTCGCGGCAGTGTTGGGAACGCCAGCTGCGTTTACCGCATTGTTCTCGGTTCCGCTCCTTCTCTACATGTTCCCAACCGGACAGTTCCTTACGCCACGTTGGAGGTGGGTCGGATGGATGCCCGCGGTTCTGGTTCCGGTTACGGGCCTGGTCGGTATCTTTGTCGCCGGGATCGGTGACGTATGGGGCGATGAGCCCTCGACGGTTACCAATCCGATTGGTTTCCTACCCGTTGCGGCGATGGAAGTCCTTATCTCGGTGGTGCCACCGATCGTGCTGGCCACGCTTCTCGGCGGAGTTGTATCCATCATTCTTCGGTTCCGCCGATCCGACCTAGTCGTGCGCACTCAGATCAAATGGGTGATCTTCGCCTCGGTCGTCACTCTGTTCAGCAGCTTCTTTGCCTTCTCCGGGTTCGGACTCGTATCTGATTTCCTCATGGTGGTCGTTTTCACAGCCATCCCGGTCGCAGTAGCGACGGCAGTAGTGAGATACAAACTGTTCGAAATCGACCGTCTCATCTCTCGTTCCATCTCCTACGCCATGGTCGTCATTCTGCTCGGCGCGATGTTCGCGGCCGGAGCCATATGGCTACCCACCCAGCTCCTCGGAGAACAGCCACCGATTTTCGTCGCTGCTACAACACTTGCTGTAGCCGCTCTCTTCAACCCAATAAGAACTCGGGTTCAAAGAGGCGTCGACAGGAGGTTCAATCGTTCCAGCTATCAAGCGCACAAAGTTGTTGAGGAGCTCGGTGCACAGCTTCAAGAATCCCTCAGCGTCGATCAGCTTGCAGATAATTGGATGGAAACCGTCAATACCCACTTCCAACCCAGCGTTTCTGCACTATGGATCATGGACACGAGAAGCGACGAGAGCACTCTATAACCGGCATGATGACCGGCCCCACCTAGGGGAACATAAGTGCTGCGGTTTCAGGTGGCCATTGCACCACTCCGGCGAGCTTGTCTGATGGTGTCTTCCAATCGAGGGTTTGTCTAGGCC
>JBAVIK010000028.1:0-5426 GCA_049686815.1 Acidimicrobiia bacterium
CGTCTGAGGACCCGGATCGCCCCGTCGTCATCGATCTCACCTATATCCGAGGTCACAAACCACTCATCATCGCGATCGGGCTCGCCAAGGTAACCCGGCGATATCTGATCGGACTTCAACGCGATCCGCCCGCTGTCATCAACACGTGCTTCCACGCCGGGTAGCGGGTCCGCTTTCCGTTGGATCGGCGAGCCAGGGCGCAAGGTGGCCACCTGGCCGAACGTCTCGGTCATGCCGTAGGTCGGGAGGACCGGGAGCCCGGCGGCCACTGCCCGCTCCAACAGACCCTCAGGGATTGGCCCACCACCAACCAAGACAGCCTTGAGACCTCGATACGGGCCCGCATCGTGATCGAGTAGACGTTTCAGCATCGTGGGCACCACGGAAGCCAAAGTGACATCGTCATGCAGAGCCTCGGCGAAGCGCTCCGGCGCGAACCCGGACTCGAGCCTGACTGCTCCACCGGTGTATGCCGATCTGACCAATATCGACATACCTCCCACGTGATTCAGGGGCATGGCCAGAAGCCAGGTATCGCCGTCGTCGTGACCGAGGTGAATAGCCGACGCCCGTGAAGCGGCGTCGAGGTTGCCCATGGTCAACCTGACACCCTTTGGCGTTCCAGAACTGCCCGAGGTGTATGCCACAAGGGCAGCTCCCTCGATGTTCTCGACAGGACCTGGATCATCGTTGGGCCCAGCGACCAACGCCCCTCCACCTGCCATCCCGGCGAGCAGCGACATGACACCTTCTGCATCGAGACGGGGTCGCACCGTGACCACCTTCTGAATAGCACGCGAAGCGATCGCGTCCCTTATCTGTCGGTAGGTCCAGACTCGTTCAGATGTCTTCAGAAAGACCGAATCCGCGGGGACACGTTCGAACCAATGGATCACGCACCGATTCTGCCCCTTATGCTCCTCGATCGTGGTATCGCAGACATTTGACTCAGACGCCTGGGACATGGTGAGCGGATTCGAATTCACCGACATCACCTATCACCGCGCTCGGTCGGCGAGCGTGGTCCGTATCGCGTTCGATCGACCCGAAGTGAGAAATGCATTCAGGCCTCATACCGTCGACGAGCTCTATACCGCCCTCGACCATGCCCGGGGGACAACCGACGTTGGATGTGTGCTGCTGACCGGCAACGGACCGTCACCCAAGGACGGCGGGTGGGCGTTCTGCTCTGGAGGGGATCAGCGTATCCGTGGCAAGGACGGCTACAAATACGCCGAAGGCGACGCGGGGACCACCGTCGAACCCGGGCGGTTGGGACGTCTCCACATACTGGAGGTGCAACGTCTCATCCGATTCATGCCCAAGGTGGTCATCGCGGTGGTCCCGGGGTGGGCTGTGGGCGGCGGTCATAGCCTCCATGTCGTTTGCGACATGACGATCGCCTCGGCGGAGCATGCCACCTTCAAACAGACTGACGCCGACGTTGCGTCGTACGACGCCGGCTATGGGTCGGCCTATCTGGCACGGCAGGTCGGTCAGAAACGCGCCCGCGAGATCTTCTTCTTGGGTCGAAGCTACACCGCAAGGGAAGCCTTCGACATGGGGATGGTCAACGCGGTCGTCCCTCATGATCAGCTGGAGCAGGTCGCTCTGCAGTGGGGGGCCGAAGTGGCAGCCAAAAGCCCCACTGCCCAGCGAATGCTCAAGTTCGCTTTCAACATGATCGACGACGGTCTCGTCGGTCAACAGATCTTCGCCGGAGAGGCCACCCGACTCGGCTACATGACCGACGAGGCCCAGGAAGGCCGAGATGCCTTCTTGGAGAAGCGCGACGCCGACTTCTCCGACTTTCCGTGGCACTACTGACACCAGCTCAGGCCTGGAAGACGGCCGCACGAACCCATACCCTTCCCGCGGCAATTGTCCCTGTGCTGGTCGGGAGTGCGCTTGCCTATGGAGAAGACGTGTTCCGATGGGACGCCTTCACCTGGGCGCTCGTAGGCGCTCTCGCCATTCAGCTCGCAGCCAACTTCGCCAACGACGCGTCCGACGCCAAGCGGGGCGTCGACACCGAAGCCCGGCTTGGACCGCCACGAATGGTCTCACTAGGGGTGATCACTCCGGGCCAAATGTGGACTGCAACCTGGATAGCGATCGGAGTCGCCGGAATCGCGGGTCTGGCCTTGACGATCATCGCTGGACCTTTAGTGCTCGTCATCGGTGTCGCGTCGGTGCTGGCAATGCTTGGGTACGTCGGTGGTCCGCTGCCATATGGCTATCGCGGCTTCGGGGAGGTGTTCGTTTTCGTCTTCTTCGGTTTGGTGGCGACGGTCGGGTCGCGATATGTCCAGAACATGTCGGCTCCACTGTCGGCGTGGCTGCTTGCTATCCCGATAGGAATGTTGGTTACGGCGATCCTGGTTGCCAACAACTACAGGGACATCGAGACCGACAAGGAGACCGGAAAGAAGACTCTGGCGGTGATGTTGGGCCCCCGACGGACCCGATGGCTCTTCGCTTCCCTCGTGTTTGGGGCGTTCCCCCTGATCGCCATCTTCGCCATTCTGGGGTGGACACCCTTTGCGACGCTCTTCGCTGCGCTCCTCCTCCCTTTCGCTTCGGGACCGGTGCGGATCGTTTACGCCAAAACGACCGGGCCGGCTTTGATCAGGGCGTTGAAGCTCACCGCCAAGCTCCACCTCTGGACCGGGGTCGTACTCGCCGCCGGCGCGGCCGTCGTCCTCTGAGTCGATGTGGAACTGTCACGACGAATGGCTGGTCGAAACTCAATGAGGAGAATCGCATTGATCGCGGCGCTTTCGTTCGTCGTGAGCGCCTGTCTTGGGAGTGATTTCGAGGACAGTCTCGACGGTGCATGGCAGCTGATGTCAGGCTCGTCCGACGGCATGCCCATCGAGCTCATTGCTTCACATCCGATCACGATGTCGCTGGACTCAGAAAGCATCGGAGGGACCGCGTCGTGCAATTCCTATGGAGGGGGAGTGCGAATCTCCAACAACACCTTCAGAGTCTCTGGCTTGGCCGTCACCGAAATGGCCTGCTCGCCTTCAGAGACAATGGAAGTTGAGCGGATCTACCTGCAGGCACTCGAACTCGTTGACGAAGTCGGGATAACCGAATCAGGGACTCTCACGCTCAGCGGTCCTGGAGTGGAGCTCGAGTTCGAGAGACTCGACCCCGTGCCGGCCGGAGAGTTAACCGGGACGGTTTGGGTGCTCGACGGGTTGATCGCCGGCCAGGCGGTAACCGCGGCCTCGGGTGAGCGGGCGACACTCGAATTGTTCACTGACGGATCCTTCATCGGGTCCACAGGATGTCGCGACATCTCTGGCAGCTACCAAATCTCCGGCGCAGAGGTCGTGTTCACCAACTGGGGTGCCACCGGTGATTGCCCTGCCGAGCTAGCGGAGCAAGACAGTCGGGTAGTCAGTGCGCTCGAAGGAGGGTTTCGGGTCGAGATCGACGCCGACCGGCTCACCACATGGGTGACGGGTGACGAAGGACTCGTTTATCGCTCGGATTCCTGAGTTGGACACAAGATGATGCGAACTTTCGGAGGGTTCAGGTCGCGTGTGCACCCCGCGGGTTGTTAGCTTTCGCCTGTCCAAGGTCTGGAGAACCGCTGCCACATCTTTTTGACTTCGACGTCGCCGATCCGGCCGATGTCGATCTGCTCGGGGGCAAAGGGTCCGGTTTGGCCGAAATGACCAACCTGGGACTGCCGGTGCCACCGGGATTCACCCTCACAACCGAGGTCTGTCGTCTTGCCATGACCGGCCAAGGATTGCCCTCCGGATTGTGGGACGAGGTGGATCAAGCTGTATCCCGCCTCGAGAACAAGACCGACCGGTCGTTCGGAGCCGGCCCGGCGCCGATTCTTCTGTCCGTCCGATCCGGGGCAAAGATCTCGATGCCAGGAATGATGGACACGGTCCTCAATCTCGGGATCAATGACGAAGTGGTCGAGGCACTCATCGAGTGGTCGGGAGACACCCACTTCGCCTGGGATGCCTACCGCCGATTCGTCCAGATGTACGGCGATGTCGTGCTTGGCGTCGATGAACGCCTTTTCCAGGAGGTTCTCTCCAACCTCAGGGCAAAACGGGGTGTGACTGACGATTCCGAGCTGACCTCAGACGACCTGGAGCGGGCCACACGGATGTTTCAGGCGATTGTGGAGCAGCAAAGACCTGGCGAGCTCCCCAGCGACCCGCGTCTCCAACTCCAGGGTGCGATACGCGCAGTCTTCGATTCGTGGAGCAACAAGCGGGCCTACGAGTACCGGCGGCTCTCCGGTATTCCAGACGATCTCGGGACCGCAGCCAACGTACAGATGATGGTCTTTGGCGACCTTGGCGACGATTCGGGAACCGGCGTTTGCTTCACACGTGACCCCGCAACGGGGGCCAAAGTGAGTTACGGGGACTATTTGCCGCGAGCTCAGGGTGAGGATGTGGTTGCCGGGATCCGCAACACCATTTCGCTAGACGACCTCGCTGGCCTACACCCGCGATGCCATGAAGAGCTCATCGGGATCATGGGAGGACTGGAGACGCACTACACCGACATGTGCGACATCGAGTTCACGATCGAACGCGACGTGCTGTACATCCTCCAGGTCAGGTCAGGCAAGCGCACTGCAGAGGCCGCGGTGCGTCTGGCGGTTGTCATGGTCGATGAAGGGCTCATCGATCGCAACACCGCTCTGGGGCGGGTCTCACCGGCCTCCCTCGAGCAACTACACCGTCCCCGAATCGCAACCCCCACCACGGCCCGGGTGGCGGTTAGAGGAGTCGCAGCGTCTCCCGGTGCCGCCTCAGGGAAGGTGGTCTTCGACTCGGACGAAGCAGTAGAAATGGCCAAAGCCGGCGAAGCCGTGCTCTTGGTGACGCCGGAGACCACTCCTGATGACATACACGGCATGGCAGCCGCGGTTGGGATCCTGACCAGCCAGGGTGGCAAGACCTCGCATGCCGCGGTTGTGGCCCGCGGCATGGGCAAGCCAGCGGTGACGGGGGCCGCGAGCCTCGTGGTTGATATCGACGCCGGCATCGCAGCTGCCGGGGACATCGACATCACACGAGGGGACATCATCACGATCGACGGAACATCTGGAAATGTCTTCGTCGATCCCGTGGAGTTGATCGCCCCCGAGCAATTGCCCGAGTTGAAGCGGATTCTCGAATGGGCTGATGAGGTGAGAACACTTGGTGTGCGGGCCAACGCCGACACTGCAGAAGATGCAGCCGAATCCCGTTCCAGGGGAGCAGAGGGGATCGGCCTCGCACGAACCGAACACATGTTTCTCGGCGAGCGACTCGAGGTCGTCCGCAAGATCATCCTCGCTACCGACCCGAGAGAAAGAACCAGCGCCCTGGAAGAGCTCGAGAGACTTCAGGTTGGCGATTTCGAAGGGCTTCTGGAGGAGATGGACGGTCTGCCTG
>JBAVIK010000029.1:0-3845 GCA_049686815.1 Acidimicrobiia bacterium
CGACCGGCCGTGGCAGGTTGTCGTCTGGAACGATCCAGTCAACACCATGTCCTACGTCGTCTACGTTTTCAGGAAGTTGTTTGGGTACGACGAGCCAAAAGCCACAGAGCTGATGCTTCAAGTCCACTATGAGGGCCGCTCCATCGTCTCGGATGGGCCCAGGGAGAAGGCTGAGATCGACTGTTTCCGGCTACACAATCATGGACTTTGGGCGACGATCGAACAATGAGTCACTTCCGATCGTCCAAACGCGGGATAGCGACCTCATTCACCAAGGACGAGCGAGCCTTCCTCGGCGACGTCTTGCCGCTCCTCGCCGGCGTCGGGGATGTTGGTGTCGACCCTGCGGCAACCCGTCTCAATGTGCCGGTATACCTCGACGATCCAGGATCGAACGAGGAATGGTGGCGTCTGATGGGATCCGATCTGACTGCGGCCCGAAAGTCTGACAGGGCGGTCTTCGGTCGGGTGCTGCGCGAGGACAGCGTTGTCATGACGGGCGAGGACGCCGACGCATTTCTCCGGGTTCTCAACGAAGCACGACTTGCCCTCGGCGCAAGGATGGGGGTCGAGGTCGAGGAGGATCACGACGCACTCCCCGAAGATTCGCGTCAGGTCCTCGACTATCTCGGCTGGATTCAGGAAGAGTTGACGGTCGAGCTCAGCCGCGCGCTCTGACTCGCACTCCCGAAGTTGGCCGGTATGTGTAGGTTCCGCGCCGACGAGTCGCCCATCGGGAGTGAAAGGGTTGGATGATCCAATCGCAGATCTGAGGAGTCCTGGCGGATCTCTGATCTCTGTTTTTGTCGACCGCCCAAGTCCGGGAGGATTTGGGGCACTGTTGTCTGACTTGATTCGACCGATACGGGATCGGGCGGAAACGTTGGAGCGTCGCGATCAGAAGAGTGTCCGTGCAGACTCTGAGCGCATTCATGGTCTTGCCGCCCAACTCGAAATGGATAGTGCGCCGGCGTATGCGATCTTCGCTTCCGATGCTGACGACATTTTCATTCTCGAGCCTCTCGCTCATCCGACCGTGAACATCTCGACTCTTGGCCCACGCCCATACATGAGGCCGCTGCGTGCAGCGCCTCGAGGGCTCCGCTGTGGCGTCGTGGTAGCCGACCGCACCCTGGCCCGGACCTTCGTCTCCTACGACAGCCATATCGAAGAAATCGGTCCGCCGATCCGAGCTGACATCGGTAAGGCCAACTACGGCGGTTTCGCCGGCTATGACGAGCACAATGTGAGGGCCCGAGCAAACGAAGCCTCTGCGAGGATCTGGAAGGAAGCCAGTTGGCGGATGCTGGAGGAGCATCAGAACCACGCATTCGACTATTTCGCAATTGGCGGTCATGACGAGATGATCGACGAGATCGCACGTTCACTCCATCCCTATTTGGCGCGTCTTCAGAGAGCGACGTTTGTCGCGAGCCCACACAAGTTGTCGATCCCATCTTTACGTTCCGCGATCAGAGCCCAGGATCTGGACGTCCGCAAGCAGCGACAGGAGGCACTTGCAGGTCGCGTTTGTGACACGGCGTGGAGTGGGGGCAACGCAGTGGTCGGTCTCAGCGAAGTGTTGGAGGCCATCAATGCTCAGGCTGTGGACACGTTGGTCGTCGCAGGACCGTTCCGCCGCGACGGGTCGATGTGCAACAACTGCGGTCATCTGGCACGGACCGGTGAACGTTGTCCGGTCTGTGGTTCGACGATGTTCGTCTTGGACGATGTCGTTGGGGCAGCGATGGACGCAGCCGTTGCAGTTGGGGGTCGGGTCCATCAAGTAGATGTGCCTTCCCCGTTGGACAACGAAGGCGTTGGGGCACTGACACGCTTTCCTGTCGCAGTCTGACCCGCATTAGATTCGCTTTCGATGTCCACCGCTGCCCTCGTCCTAGCTGCCGGGGGCTCGAGACGTCTCGGCCGACCCAAGCAACTCGAGGTTTGGGGGGACACCAATCTTCTCGGTCACGTTGTGAAACGGACCGCGTCGTTCCCTGTGGACGAAGTTTGGGTGGTGCTCGGACACCAGTTCGAGCGAATCTTGGAAGAGACCGACCTGGGTGACGCCGGGGTGGTGGAAAATCCCGAGTGGGAGGAGGGTATTGCTTCGTCATTGAGGGTCGGGCTCGACGCTCTCACCAGGCTTTCCAGGTGCGATCGTGTTTTGATCGTGGTCGGAGATCAGCCGGAGGCGTCGGAAGAAGTCGTACGCACACTGATCGCCTCTCACACCAAGGCTGGTAGGCCGGTGACGTTGCCCAAGTATCGACACAGCTCCGGTAACCCGGTCGTGGTCGACCGATCACTTTGGCCGCGTCTCATGTCGTTGGAGGGTGATGAAGGGGCAAAGCGTCTTTGGCAGGCTCATCCTGAGTGGGTCAATGAGGTGAGGTTCTCCGAAGCACCACCTCGGGACGTCGACACCGAAACCGACCTGGCGCAGTTGCGACCAAGGCATTCCAGCTGAGTCAGCCGAAGATCACGATGTCTAGAGTCGCACTGTCTGACGAGAAATGTGAGCGGAGAAAGGTCTGATGGCCCGGATCGATCAGGTTGCAGGCATCGAACAGAGGCAAGCAACAAAGCTGCGTAAGGCCGGTGTGCGGACCAGTAAGACACTCATCGAATGTGCCTCAACCCGTCGTGGTCGCACCGAGTTGTCCAAAGCGACCGGTCTCACGCCCAAAGACCTGCAGGTTTGGGTCCATCACGCCGATTTGCTCCGGGTCCGCGGGGTGGGTGCCGAGTATGCCGATTTGCTGGTGGCCGCCGGTGTCGACACGCTGCGCGATCTTCGACGTCGTAACCCAACAGCCCTTCTCGCGAAGATCATCGGCCTGAATGGGTCGAAGCGGGTAGTCAGCCGGCTACCGACAGAGTCAATGGTTGAGAATTGGATAACAGCCGCTGTCGAGCTGGAACCCTCGATAACGACCTGATCGGCTCCCAAGCCAGCAGAAAGGGCCCCATGGATTTGGGGCCCTTTCGTTGCTAGAGAAGGGTTGGGCTCAGGAAACGGAATCCGGTTCAGTCTTCTCCGTGCTCGTCTTGGCCGTCTTGGCCGACTGGCTCTCGGTCGCTGGCTTCTCTGCTTCGGTTGCCTTGCTCTCAGTGCTCTTGGCAGCCGGCTTCTTGGCAGCCGGCTTCTTGGCGGCCGGCTTTGACGCGGGTGTGCTCTTGGCGGCAGTCTTCTCTGAAGGGTCGCCGGCGTCATCTGACTTCTCTGGACGGAAGGAGGAGCGCCACGTTGCCAGCATGTCCTCCAGCTGATCACGCAGCTTGCTCACCTGCTCTTTGGCTTGATCGAGGTCGACCTTCGAGGAGATCTCCTCCACGACCTTCTTCTCGCTCACCTTGGAGACGACCTTCTCACCCTCGACAGCCCACTCGTCGATTGCCTTTTGAGCGACCTCGGTGTAATTGGCCTTTTCTTCTCCGACTCTGCCTTTGATGGTGTTGACCTGGTCGCTCACTTTTCCGCTGACTTTGCGGGCGGCAACGACGGGGGCACCAACAGCGGCATACAAAACGTTCTTTGTCTGCATAATGTCTCTACTCCTGTGGTTCACCGGGAGTCGATCCGTTTGACCGGACCAACGCGCGGTACATGTCGACAAG
The DNA here is from genome assembly GCA_049686815.1 of Acidimicrobiia bacterium. Taxonomy (GTDB): domain Bacteria; phylum Actinomycetota; class Acidimicrobiia; order Spongiisociales; family ZC4RG35; genus JBAVIK01. The sequence continues at coordinate 3,625 of JBAVIK010000029.1, forward strand.
CACCTTTTTCTGTTCTCCTTCGAGTCTCCGATCCGCCTCGATCGCCTCGAACACTGAAGGTGGGTCTTCGTCCTCGTCGATCAGGCCAGCCTTCGAATAGAGGCTGTTGGCGCTGATCTCGAGGGCCCGTGACAGGTTCTTGAGGATCTCCGCTGATGGCTTGCGAATCCCTCGCTCGATCTGACTCAAGTAGGGATTCGAGATTTCGGCCTTCTCAGCAA
>JBAVIK010000030.1:0-5245 GCA_049686815.1 Acidimicrobiia bacterium
TGGCGAAACAGGTCGGGTCGTTGCCCATGATTCCTGTGGGAGACCCGAGCCTTAGGGGCGGGACGTATTCGGCCCGTGCCGTACGGGCAATAGTGACATCACTCATCCCGAAGATCTTGGCGAAGAAAGTGGGTACGACATCTCGGACGGTTACGTCGAGCTGGTTGGGGTTGGTCGGCACCACGGCAACCCCGATCGTGGCGTTGTCCACCCCGTCTTCGTAGTTGTTGGCCTTGGTTGTCGACTTTGCGTCGATCTCGGCCTGGGTGAAATCGTCCGGCATCTGGATCACACCTGCCAGGGCACCGGCGTCTGCTGCGCGTTGTACCCGACTTGCGTTCAGATAGAACCAAGCGAGATCGGTCCCGAAACCGGCGAGCCCGACCAAGGTCACCATCATCAGGGCGAGAATGGGAAGTGCCGCCCCTTGCTCAGTCTTGAAGTCGCGAATCAGACGTCTCATCTCATCCTTTCGTGTCCGGCTCGAGACGCATCACGGCCACTTCCGTCCACGAGGTGGTGGGGAAAGGAACGAAGCCAATCACCGCGTCATGGTTGAAGACGATTTCCACACCTAGGAGGTCGGGTGTCGGGAGGGCGCGATTCCGGGTCGCCACCGCCCAGGGACAACCGTTGGTGCAGGTGAGCCCGTTGCCACTTGTGGAGCAGTCGAGCCCGCCGACTCCTGGCTGGTACTCGTTGAGAACGGTGGTCGTGTCGACGGGGTCTCCGTCGGCGTCGGCTTGGTAGATCTTGACCGTCAGCAACGTTGAGTAGTGAAGGTTGCAGGCCGCCTGCTCCACGGCTTCGAGGATGAGGTCGTCGGCGTCGATGCCTGTGACACCATCGACATAGTCCGCTGCGGACGCGCCGGTGCGCGCTCCCTCACGGGCTGAGTTGGTGACCGTCAGATAGTCCACCACCAGGAAGGCGACCTCTGACATGCCAAGAGTGAGCAAAAGGATCACGGGGAGAACGATTGCCGTCTCCACCAGGCTTGCGCCGCGATCTCTCCGGAACCAGCGTCTCATCAGTCGAACACCTGAGGTTCGATCTGGAAGTCGGTCTCACTGGAGAAATCCGACGTTCCATTCATGATCATTCCGGTGAGCCATCGGTGGGTGAACTCGACTTCGACCCCGATTCGCTCGGTGAAAGGGGCGCTGACATCCCTGTTGGAAGGGAGCCAGTTCGGCGCCGTGTAGTCGAGGACTCGATCCGGGTTGGGACATGGATCCCAGTCGCAGGTGAGCTCACCGGGCAAAGGGGAGAGACCGTGAGTTCCTTGTGAATAAGTGTAGGTGGTGGCGGGGTTGGATCCGACAGGATCGAATACCCGCACTCTCGTGCCGTCGATGATATGGGCAAGACCCATCGTTCTCTCAACCGCTCGGAGTATCTCCATGTCGGTATGGCTGTCGGCACCGAATGTGGCGCCGGCTCGAGCACCCTCTCGAGCGCTATTGGAAACCGTCAGCCAGTCCTTGAATGCAAGGCCAAACTCGACCAGCGCAAATATCGCGAGGAACAGCAATGGATAGACAAAAGCGGCCTCCACGAGGGTGGCGCCGCGTTCGTCCCGCCGGAGATGTCTTGGTGGTCGCACGATCGTTAGGTCGATGTCGGCAAACCGCAGGAAAAACTTGAGCAAATCACACCGGGTCGGCTGATGCAGATCGGCGGGCCCGACGCGTTGTTCCTCCCCCTCCGTTCCACGCGGGTGTCGAGGTCTGCCGACGCGAGACTGGGCCGGCAGTCACCACCCAGCTCAGCTCTGGGACACCAGCCTGCGGTTCTTGAACTTCGCCTTGACGTAGTCGGCGTTCATCATTGCGATGAAGTCGATCGAAATGGTCTTGGGACAGGCTTTCTCGCACTCTCCGTGGTTGGTGCACGAGCCAAAATACGTCTCCATCATCTCGACCATGGTCTCGGTGCGTGTCCAGCGCTCCGCCTGACCCTGGGGCAGCAGATTGAGATGGCTGATCTTCGCCGCGGTAAACAGGTTGGCGGCACCGTTCGGGCAGGCGGCAACGCACGCTCCACACCCGATACAGGCGGCCGCGTCAAAGGCGGTGTCTGCAACGACTTTCGGGATCGGGATCAAGTTGGCGTCGGGCGCTGAACCGGTGTCCACCGATATGAATCCACCCGCTTCGATGATGCGATCAAAAGAGGATCGATCGACGATGAGATCTCTCACCAACGGGAACCCCGCCGCTCGCCATGGCTCGACCACGATCGTGGCGCCGTCTTCGAATTTGCGCATGTGCAGCTGGCAGGTTGCTGTTCCCAGCTGCGGTCCGTGTGGTTGGCCGTTGATCATCACCCCACACGTCCCGCAGATCCCTTCCCTGCAGTCGTGATCGAAGGCGATGGGCTCCTCACCCTGACCAACCAGACGCTCGTTGAGGACGTCCAACATCTCCAAGAATGACATCTCGTCTGAGATGCCAGCCACCTGGTAGGTCTGGAACGCCCCAGCCTTGTCCGGCCCCGGCTGTCGCCAAACCTGAAGCGTTACGTTCACTTGTAGCTCCTCGTGGTGAGAGCGACATTCTCGAATTCGAGATGCTCTTTGACGAGGTTTGGTGTGCCCGCGTCACCGGTCCATTCCCATGCGGAGACGTACGCGTAGTTCTCGTCGTCACGCAAGGCTTCCCCTTCTTCGGTTTGGTGCTCCTCGCGGAAGTGGCCCCCGCATGACTCCTCCCTATTGAGGGCATCGACACACATGGCTTGCGCCAGCTCGAAGAAGTCGTCGACCCTCTGTGCTCGCTCGAGGCTTTGGTTCAGGCTCTCCCCGTCGCCAAGAACCCTCACGTCGTCTTTGAACTCTTGATGCAAAGCCGGGATGTCGGAAAGGGCCTTCTGAAGTCCGGATTCACTTCGGGACATCCCACACTGGTCCAACATGATCTTGCCGAGCTCCTTGTGGAACCAATCAACTGAGCGGGTGCCGTTGGCCGACAGGTAGGCGTCGATGTTGGCGTTGACGTCCGTTTCGATGTCGGCGAATGAGGCATCGTCGGTCGGAACAGGACTGGTACCCAGGTAGTCGGCCAGGTAGTCGCCAATGGTGTAAGGGAGAACGAAGTATCCGTCGGCGAGACCTTGCATCAGTGCCGAAGCACCCAGCCGGTTCGCTCCATGGTCACTGAAGTTGGCCTCACCGATGGCATAAAGGCCGGGCACGGTTGTCATCAGGTTGTAGTCGACCCACAGACCACCCATCGTGTAGTGGGGGGCGGGGTAGATCCGCATCGGGACCTGATAGGGGTCCTCGTCGGTGATCCTGTTGTACATTTCGAAGAGGTTGCTGTAGCGGTCGGCCACTGCAGACCGGCCTTCACGTTCGATCGCGCTTTGGAAATCGAGGTAGACGCCGTTCTTGAGTGGCCCCACGCCCTTTCCGGCGTCAACCATGCGTTTCGAGGCCCGTGAGGCCACGTCCCTGGGAACCAGGTTGCCGAAGGCGGGGTAGATCCGCTCCAGGTAGTAGTCGCGATCTTCGGGTGGGATTTGATCAGGTGGCCGCGTCTCATCAGCGTTCCTCGGCACCCAGATGCGACCATCGTTGCGCAGCGACTCAGACATCAGGGTCAGCTTCGATTGGAACTCATCCGAGGCCGGTATGCATGTTGGGTGGATCTGGGTGAAACAGGGGTTGGCGAATGCGGCGCCGCGACGATGGGCCCTCCAGATCGCCGTCACGTTGGACGCCATGGCGTTGGTGGACAGGTAGAACACGTTCGAGTAGCCGCCGGTCGCCAGGACCACGGCATGACCGGAGTGGCGCTTGATCTCACCGGAGATGAGGTCCCGGGTCACGATGCCGACGGCCCGACCGTCTTTGACGACCAGGTCGAGCATTTCGGTGCGAGTGTGCAGCTTCACCCGCCCCGCCTCGACCTGACGCATCAGCGATGAATATGCGCCGAGGAGGAGCTGTTGGCCGGTGGCGCCACGAGCGTAGAACGTGCGTGATACCTGGGCACCACCGAATGATCTGTTGTCGAGCAGGCCGCCGTACTCCCGTGCGAAGGGCACGCCCTGGGCGGTGGCTTGGTCGATGATGTTCAGCGAGACCTCGGCAAGTCGGTGGACGTTGGCTTCGCGACTTCGATAGTCCCCACCCTTCACGGTGTCGTAGAACAGCCGATACACCGAGTCGCCGTCGTTGTGATAGTTCTTGGCGGCGTTGATCCCGCCCTGGGCAGCGATCGAGTGGGCACGTCTCGGGCTGTCGTGGAAGGTGAATACTTCGACGTCGTAACCCAACTCACCCATCGTGGCGGCAGCCGAAGCCCCCGCCAGACCCGAGCCGACGATCAGAATTTTGAATTTCCGCTTGTTGTTCGGGTTGACCAGACGCATGTGGAACTTGTGGTTCTCCCACTTGTCTGCGACCGGGCCTGGGGGAACCTTGGAGTCGAGCCTGACTGAAGTGGTCATGTCAGTATTCCGAAGGCGACGGCGAGCGGGGGCAGGATGAACCCGATGGTGATCAGCCCGGCGATGGTCGTGGCGATGTAACGACGCCAGGTGTTGAACCTGGGGTTGTTGATCCCGAGGCTTTGAAACATCGACCAGGCCCCGTGATAGAGATGAACGCCGAGAAGGATCATCGCGAACACATAGAAGGCGGTCACCGGCCACCGGTTGAACGTCTCTAGGAAGTTCGCATAGACGTGTCCTCGCTCCCATGCCTCAGGGGCGGCGGGGGAGATACCCAGGGTGAAGTCGGCCAGGTGGAAGAGCAGAAACGCCAGAAAGATCGTGCCACTCCAACGCATGGTGCGGCTTGCATAGCTGGCCGCCACATAGGTGCGTGGGCCCTCGTACTCCACCGGTCGGGCATGGCGATTCATGATGGTGAGCGAATAGGCGGCGTGCACATGAAGAAGAAACATCACTATGAGCCCGGTCCGCAAGATCCAGAGGAAGATGTGCTCCGGGAGGATCGGGACGAAGAGGGATCGCAGGGCCTCGCCGTAGATGTCGATGTCGGGGACGCCATCCACATCGGGCAAGAACATCTTGAGGTTGCCGACCATGTGGGCAATGGCGAAGCCAATGATGCCGAGCCCGGTGAGAGCCATGATCCATTTCTTACCGACCGCTGAGCGATAGAACTCGAGGGGGAACGGAGCCCGCTTTTTCTCGATCGTGGCCGTCACTTCTGTCCCATTATGACAAGTCTCGCGGCGACTCGAATCGTCACTGATCTCCCATTTCTCGGGGG
>JBAVIK010000031.1:0-13047 GCA_049686815.1 Acidimicrobiia bacterium
AGCCCGGGCCAGGCGGATCTTGTGAAACGCTTGCTTGCGACTCGAACTCCCACTGTGGTCGTGGCAATGCGGACGCCGTACGATCTGGCGAGTTATCCGACAGCAGGAACCTATGTATGCAGCTACGGGATCCTGGAACCGTCGGTCGATGCATTGGTACGAGCGCTTTTCGGTGAGCCGATGACAGGCCGGCTTCCGGTTGCGGTGCCGGACCTGTATCCGGTCGGGCACGGAATCGTGGCCCAGCGAGCGCCATGACACTCTGGGACGAGATTCACTCGCAGCCTCAGATCCTCCGTGATTTTGTCGAAGGCCAGCTCGATGAGGTTCGGTCGGTGGCCGATTGGATGTCTCATCAGGACTTCACCCACCTGGTGATGGCGGCCCGTGGATCTTCGGACAATGCCGCCCGGTATGCGCAGTATCTGTGGGGCGTCCACAACCGGCTCGATGTTGCCTTGGCTGCTCCCTCCCTCTACACCCTGTACGAAAGTCCACCCAGCCTCGATGGGGCCCTGGTGGTTGGGGTGAGCCAGTCCGGCGAGTCCCCGGACCTGCTGGCGGTGATGAAGGCGGCACATGGGCAGGGGCGTCCCACTCTGGCAATGACCAACAAGCCAGATTCGCCCATGGCTTCCCTGGCTGACCGCCACCTGTATCTATCGGCCGGGCCGGAACTAGCCGTCGCCGCCACGAAGTCGTATACCAACGAGTTGATAGCCACAGCGGCGCTCTCCGCTGCTCTGCGTGGCGATCCAAGCGACCTCGATCCTCTGCGCGACGTCCCAGATGTCGTGGCCCGGACACTTGGTTTGAGCGACCAGATCTCCGCCAGTTCGTCGGCGTTACGCGAAAGAGACCGATGCGTGGTCATTGGACGCGGGTACAACCACTCGACGGCATTCGAGTGGGCCCTAAAGATCGCCGAGCTTGCCTACCTGGTGGCTCAGCCGTTTTCTGCTGCGGACTTTCGCCATGGTCCTCTCGCGATCGTGGAGCCCGGTCTCGACGTCTTGGCCGTGGCTACTGATGGGCCACTGTTCGATGACGTGGCGGATCTCATCTTGGTGGTTCGCGATAGGGGTGCCCGGGTCATCGCCATATCCGACCGAGCCGATTGCCCTGCCGACGATCTCATCGCCTTGCCAAACGGTTTGCCTGAGTGGCTCACGCCGATTCCCGTCATCGTCGCCGCCCAACTCTTCACATACCATCTGACGATTGCCCGCGGGCATGATCCTGACAACCCGCGTGCCATTCGCAAGGTGACCAAGACCGTCTGACTGCTGGCGCTGCTGGGATGCTGATGCCCACAACGCGTCATGCCGAGTCGTGACGAACGGCCCTATCCCTGAAATGGAAACCCGGTCATGCTGGATTCCAAAGGAGGTTCGATGGAGAAAATCGTATTGGCCGTCGACGGTTCCGAGCACTCGAAGCGGGCCGCACAGATGGCCGCGACACTTTCCCGATGTTGTGAAGCGCCGGTAGACATCATTCATGTCGTTCCAGAGATGAGATTGGCCGACCCTGGTGGAATACAGGACTATGCGCGTCTGGAGGACGCCTGGGTGACTCAACGCGATTTGCTCAAGGCCGCAGGTGGCAATGTGTTGTCCCTCGCCGCGAGCGAGGTCGTCGAAAACGGCGGAAAGGTGGACCACCAGGCGGTTCTAATCGGGCCGGTAGCCCGGGAGATCGTTCAACACGCGGAGGAAGTGGGCGCCGACTACATCGTGATGGGTCGAAGAGGTCTTGGCGATCTCGGTGGGCTGCTCATGGGTTCGGTGAGCCATCGGGTTGGGCAGTTGACCGAAACCACTCTGGTAACCACCAGGTAACCGATGCCGGTCTCTTTGCAGAGTCATGTGTAGCAACCATCAATGCATGGCCGGTCCCAACTGAATCCGACGCGTCATGGACTAAGACTTGGCGATCAGGACGTCGCAGTCGGCGCGCTCCAATGCTCTGAGACTCGTGGAACCGAGAAATGTCGATGACAATCGACCCCGGCCCCGGCTTCCCATCACGAGAAGATCCGCATCGACCTGCTTGCAGTAATCCACCAACGCGTCAGCCGGATACCCATCCAGATCGACACGGTGGACCATTCCGCCGTCGATCTCATTCAGAGTCTGGGTGGCTGCCTGCCAAACCTTCTCGCTCTCTATTGCAGCGAGTTCGGTGGTGCTTATCGTCACATCACCTGGCAGGTGCAGGATCGCAGGTGTGACATCAGCAACGTGGACTACATGTAGCTCGGCGTCGCGAAGATGGGCCTCAACAACGGCCCGCCTCAATGCCCTCAGACTGTGATCACTGCCGTCGATTCCGATGACCACAACCGGGTCGGGAGCGTGCCCTTTCGTCATGTCATCTGGCCTCAGTGGTGGTGTTCGTCAGCGTCGGCCTCAGCCTTTGTCCGGTGAACGGTGCCGTCTGGGTGTTCCGGCGGAGAGTAGAGAGAGTACAGCTTGAGGTCTTGGTCCCCAATGTTCACCACGTTGTGCCATGTACCCGCCGGTACGATCAGCGCCCAATCGTCTTCGATCTCATGACTCTCGTCGACATTCTCTTCCGAACCGCCGAAATCGAGCCGGGCGGCTCCTTGCTCCAAACGTAGGAATTGGTCGAGGTGTGGGTGCGCTTCCCATCCCACTTCTCCTCCGGGAGGAACCGACATCAGCGTGAGCTGACAGTGCTCACCCGTGAACACCACGGTGCGAAAGTTGGTGTTCTCTCTAGTGAGTTTCTCGATATTGCCTACCCATCCGATCATGACGGCACCCTCCTTTGTCAATTCAGAACACCATTTGCAATCGGGTTGATCGACCGCATGGAGCCATCTTCATCCCACCATGAGGTCGTCACCAGAGTCCTTGTGCTCTTTGTCGGCTAGACGCCGACCGGGTCATTTCGATAGTTGAAGTCGGTATAAAGCTTGTCAATCGCCGGTGGCCAGATCGACGTTGTATGTGTCATACAGCAGTTCGGCTCCAGTTTGGCGATGGACAGCGAGAATTCCGAGTAACAGGAGCACCTGCCGGCGGATCTCGTTTGCCTGACCGGAACCGTCACCCGATATCGCCTCCAAAGCTGAACCGCACGCCTCCAACATCTCCTGATGTTCAGTGCGCAGAGAATCCACGGCCGAACTGAGATGAGGTGCCACATCGATGACCTCGGTGAACAACCCGGTGGGCGCTTCGATTTCGGCTACATGCTGTTCCAGCGACGTCATCAGGTTCGTCAGGGCTTCCCTAACCTTCATTTCCCAGTCGGGCTGACCACTCGCTCTCGCAGCACTTGCCTCCAGGTCTTGCATTGCGGTGTACAGGTCATGACGACGTCGTGCGACGCCTTGTCTGATCTCGACCGGGGGTGACGAGTACGTCACGTTGGGCAAGGATCTGACATACCGACGTCATATGCGTCTGGGGAGCGGCAGTCATCTCGTAGGGTCCGGCAAATAGCTTGGCACGGCTGGGTCTCGCCGGGATCGCGTATTGGTGTCGGACGTTGCTCCATCATCTGACCTCCTTCACTGTCACTAGCGCTGTGTCTATTGGACATGTGTGTCCAAGATTGCAACAGGGCCATTGGTCAGTTTCCTCGCTGGGGAGGCCGCAACTGGTCGACGGGATGGCATTAATCCAACACCGTTGCATGGCCAGCCCACATTGCCGCGTTCGTGCGATGGTCCAGTGATCTTTCCGCATCCGCGGACGAATCGACCACCTCTTGACTCGAACCTGGCGACACCGCCGGCGTCGTCCGACCCTCCGGTGATTTCAGCGCGGACGCGGCGGCGATCAGCGACCAATCCCCTTGGACCGTGACCTTCCCGATGAGCCCGTCGGCGCGTCGTGCCTCGGCGAGGAGGTTCGCCGATCATCGATTTTTGTGGGAAGACAGGCCCAGTAGGGGCACTCACCGCCGATCAGTTGTGCTTCGACACCCACCACATCGAGGCCGGCGGTTGCTAATCGCAGGGCAGCGTCCTAACCACAGGTCCCCATACCAAGGATGACCACGTCGCAGTTCATCGTCAGGCGCCAACGGGCTCGGGTGCAATGCCTGGCTTCTGGACAGGTCCCGGATGGTTCGCAGAAGTGTCTCTCCGCGAAAGTCGGTGACGGTGCCGTCAAATAGGTCAACGACGTCACGGCGCTTGTCTGACATCGGGCTACCGGGGGACCACACCATGGGTCTGAAAATACCATGAGGCAGCTGGGTTCGGCCGGGCCAGGAGAAGACCCTGTCGCCTGATTTTGCCCACCGCCGTGCTATCAGCGCAATCGGATCAAGTGGGCCTGTCGTCGGTCCTGTTCCGTCGCAACTCGCCGAGCTCGGGTGCCCTGAGGACAAGGCTCACAATCAGGAATGTGGCCAGTGATGTCAGCCCGCCGAGTGCGGCCGCGCTCAAACCTCTCGCCACACTTACCTCACCACTGCCAAGCAACGTGTTGACCAGTGGCAGAGCCAGGAGGACGGCACCAGCCGCAGCCACCGCTCCTCTTGCCAGGGAGGGGAGCAAACGTTTCACCGCGGTCCAACCGGAGTCGTAGCCCCATGCAACGATCAGAGCGGCGGCATAGGCACTGATTACCAGGACCGAAGCCAACGCGAAGCCTTCAACCCCCAACTGGCCATAGAGGCCTGTCCAGAGTGGAATCGCGACGATCGTGCCCACCGTTCCGATGATCACAGGCGTCCACATTCGTCGCTTCGCATAGAAGTGACGGCTGAGGATTGCCTGCAGGCCCCAAGCCGGGATCGAGAATGCGTAGATCGTGAGAAGTGTGGCGACCAGGGCAGAGTCGGACGAGGAGAACTCCCCATATTGGTAAAGCACCCGGACGAGCGGTTGGGCCAACACGATCAGAGCAGCCGTCGCTGCTGCTGCCACAAACAAGGTGTTTCTAGCGGCTCGCCCTGTTGCGTGCACCAGACCGTCCTTGTCTCCCTTGGCCCAGAGCCGCGCCAGGAATGGGAAGGCCGCAACCCCCGCGGCCTGGGCGATCACCCCAACCGGGACCATGTTGAGTTGTCGGGCAAAGGTGAGGGCTGAGGTTGCTCCCTGTTCGACTTGGGCGAAGAACCGAACGAACTGTTCATCGAGCACCGCTATGGACTGACCAAGCATCAACGGCAGGGCCAGGAGCAGGTACTCCTTGACCGAGGATTCGCCCTTGGGGACTTTGGTCAGTCTTGCCCCCGTTTGCCGGGCCCCGTACCACTGGATGCCGAAGTTGCCGACAATGGAACCGATGACGGCACCCCATAGAAACGACTCGGGTGAGGCCTCACCTGAAGCGGCTCCGATGAGACCGCCCAAGATGATCGAAAGGTTGTAGATCACGGGTGCCAGGGCCGGCAACACAAAACGCCGCTGGGTGTACTGCACCGCGACCAGGAGCGCGCCGAGGACGAGGAAGATCTGTGCCGGCAACACGAGCCGGGTCAGCGATACCAACCGTTCGTGATCTACTGCATCGGGAAACACCAGCGACACCAGCGGGTCCGCTGCCAGCCACATGACCGTGGTTATTGCTACGACGGCCACCGCGACGAAACGAAAAACTGACGAGAAGGCGCGGTTCAGGCCAATAGGGTCTCGACTCTCCACGTAGCGACTGAGAATCGGGATGAGGGTGATGGTCAGGTAGCCCCCGGCCAGGAAATAGTTGAGGAGGTCGGGGAGGGTGAAGGCGAATCGATAGAGGTCGCCTTCGGAATTGACCCCGATCAGGCCTGCCAATAGCGCTTCTCGGGCCAACCCGAGCAGCCGCGACAGCAGAATGCTGGCGGACACCACTGCGGCGGCGGCTCCCATGCGTAGCGGGCGGCTCATCAGAAGCAGTTTGCCCGGTTTGTCTCGGGACACGGGGCACCTGAACACAACCACCGTTTTTGGTCCGGAGGATTCAGGGTCAAAGTTGCACTGACGATGATGACCTTAGGGTCATAAGACCCTAACAAACCAACGAACGTTCGTTTGTAATATCCGTATGGCCGTGGTTGTTCTCATGCCGGCGTTCAATGAGGGGACGAAGATCGCTGACGTGCTCGCGGCCATGCCAAAGAGTCTGTTGGGTCGCGATCTCCTGGTTGTTGTGATCGACGACGGATCGACCGATGGGACCGCCGATATAGCCGAGAGCAGTGGCGCCTCGGTCATCAGACAGCCATCAAACCAGGGGAAGGGTGCCGCCCTGGCAGTCGGTCTCGATCATGTGAGGTCTCTCGGATGCGAGGCGACAGTCTGGATGGATTCGGACGGCCAGCACCTTCCTGAGTCGCTATCCAGAATCGTGGCGCCGGTGCTGTTCGACGACATCGACCTTTGCGTAGGCTCCCGGTACTTGGATGAGCGACAACGACACTCGGCTCCTCTGAATCGGCGGTTGGTGCGCCAGATGGCAATTGGCGCGGTGCAAAGGATCACCGGCTACCACGTGACCGATCCATTCTCTGGATTCAGGTGCCTTTCACGTCGGGCGCTCGAAACGGTTCATCTCGAAGGTCGTGGGTACGAGTCCGAATTGGAGTCTTGCTTCGCAGTTGCCCGGGCCGGTCTGACCTACAGAGAGGTCCCGATACCTCGTATCTACGGTCCAGGGACATCAAAGATGGGTCATCGGAGGGGTGCCCTGATAGGCCGGATCGCTGTCGTCGCTGGTTACAGACGAACGATCAATCAGGCTGAGTATGCGACCTCCCGCGCCGAGGGAGCCCTCGTCCGTGGATGAGAGCCATGCAACTGAATTGCTCGCTCGTCTGGAGGATGAGGTGGCAACCGGGGAGTTTGTTGGGCGTGGGGGTGAATTCCTCACCGAGACTTCGGCCATCGTTCAGGAGTCGTTGACAACCGAGGAGTTTCACGTCCCGCCCGACCCGTTCAAGGGTGACGCACCGGAGCGATCGGTCGATTCTCATTCCTACTATCGAATGTTCTGGAGGATGTTCGACAGGACACCTGCGGCCCTAATCCAGGGCTTCGCCATACCCCTGCGCCTGATACTCGCCAAGAAGCTGTTCCGTCACTGTGGTGACGGAGTGATCTTTCACCACGACGTGTTGTTCTCCGATGGAGCCAACATCTCGCTGGGAAACGGTGTTCTGGTAAATCGGCGCTCCATGCTGGACGATCGTGGACCCATCGATATTGGTGCCTACACCATGCTCTCGGCAGGGATCACCATTGAGACCCACACCCACCCATTCGATAATTTCGATCGACCGATCGCATATGCGGGCCGAGGTTTTGAAGGGGTGTCCGTGGGTGCCAACAGCGTTCTCGGATACAACGCCGTTGTCATGGCCGGGGTGAGCTTGGGCTATCGCACGATTGTCGGAGCCAACTCCGTAGTCACGAGCGACGTCGACGACTACACCGTCGTGGGTGGGGTCCCGGCCCGACCGATCAAGGAAATCAGACCGGTGGATGGGGTTGATCCGGTGAGGGACGCTCTCAACTCGGACCAGAATTGGAGAGATCCGAGACTGATGGTCTGACCTGACACTCGCGCCATCATTTCCACAAGACCCACACGTCGGAGACGTTGGTGCCGGTGGGCCCGGTGGCTATCAGGTCTCCGCTGCGTTCGAGATAGCTGGCCGAATCAAAATGCTCGATCGCGTCGTCGGGGAAGCCGCCGCGGTCGAGTGTTCCACCGTCGACCATGGCGCCTGCAGACCCACTTCTCCCGTCGACCCCATCGGTGGCGAAGGCGGCAAAGACCCCGCTAGTTCCGGCCAGCCGCCTTGCTGCAAGAAGAGCCGCGTGGGTGTTGCGACCACCACGGCCATCTGCGTCAACCCGCAGACACGGCTCACCAACTGCCACGACCACACCTCGAATGTGTCGGGCCATGAGCGCCTCGATTTCGCTGACTACATCATCATGAATCCAACGATCGACCAGGATTCCCGAAATGCCTGCTGTGTCGGTTTCATCGACGATTGCCTCCCCAGCGGTGCGCCCGTCGGCTAGCAGTTCGACCGGTCCAATGCGGTCAGTGCCGCCAGGTGCGGATTCGATGGCTGTTGCGGCGTCGGGATCGAGGAACACTCCGTACTCGGTTAGCAAGCGCTTGACCTTGTCAGGATTGCGCCCGGCCGCGATAGTGGGCCCAGAGGCTACGACTGCTGGGTCCCCCCCGGCTACGTCGCCTAACACCAGCGTTTCGACTTCCTGCTGCACTGCCCTGGCGACCCCACCGCCTTTGAGCGCTGATAGGTGTTGTCGGATGAGATTGATGTCTTCGATGGGAGCACCGGCATCGAGCAGACGCTGGTTGACCCTGATCAGATAGTCCGGGTCAACTCCGGGAAGTGGGTGTTCGCACAACGCAGATCCTCCACCCGATATCAGAGCCAGCACCGGGCCCGACGCCGCGGCTGCAACTTCGAGAACACGGGCTCCGGCGGCGAGACTTCTCTCTGCCGGCACCGGGTGATCCCCGACGAGTAGCTCGACGCCAGGGGGGACCTCTCCGACGACGTTGCTGACACACACGCCTCGCACGTTTCCTAACGCGTCGTTTGCTCCCCAGGTCATAGCCACGGAGGCCTTGCCGATGGCGATGATGGTTGTATCGCCCCGGCGGCCTTCACTAACGGCCTCGCTGACCAGACGTCGCGGTTCCACCGCTTCCAAGGCCACATCGAGCCATCTGCGGACATGAGTTCGCTTCGATGCGACGTCGAGTTCAGTTGGCATGAGCGCGACCGTTTCCGGAGTGTCGAACTGCCAGGCTGGTTGGAAGGGTCAAGGTTCCTCGTTGTAGCAGGCTTGGCGATCGGCGGTGGTCTCGTCCGAGAGCTAATGCGCACACACGTTTCTGCCGATAAGGGGGTGAAATGCTCGAATTCGTGATTGGATATTCGGCCGGGCAGCGGACAGCCAGCAGGGCGGCCTCGCTTGCGAGAAGTGCCGCAGTTGCGGATGGGACCCACGCGACTCACCGGATCGAGGATGTGAACGAGCGGGTCGACCGCCTCGCCATGATCGTGCGCGCCATGTGGACACTGCTCGAGGAGCAGGGGCTGAGCGCAGAGCAGCTGGTTGCGAAGATGGAGGAGCTGGATTCCGACGACGGTGCGATGGATGGCCAGTACAAGCAACTCCCTGTCGATTGCACCAATTGCGACTCCAAGGTCGCACCCGGTCTGGCAAAATGTCAGTACTGCGGTGCCGACGTAAACCGGCCCGATGAGCACCCAATCGGTCAGATCTGAGGCTTGGTTCAGGTTCCTTCGCAGTAGTCGACTTCGCTCGAATCGTCGAGGAGCTTGGAAAGCGTTGGGCGGTGCTTCGCGCTGAATCGAACGGTCTCACCGATACGAGAGAGTTCACTCTTTTGACGGCCGGGGAGCCATTCGAGGTCAGGAGTAGGCCGCGTGCGCCGATAACCTGATTGTCATGCTTCGCCGCTCCTTACTGGTCTTGGTCATCGCGCTCGTTGCCGTCGCGTGCAACAACGCAAGTGGCGACACAACGACGTCAGCAGAACCCGGTGCGTCCACCACCGGAGAGGTGACGACAACGCCTCCGAGTGAACCCTCACCAACCACGACGACACAGTCGGCAACAACCTCCACCGCCCCAGATTTGTCCGGTCTGGAAGGAGTGTCCGAAGTCGTCAGAGCCCAACTCGAAGAGCTGATTGTTGACGCGCAAGAAGTGAGGCAGCTTCCTTTCTTGAGTCCGCCAACCATCGTCGTCGTCAGTGATGCCGAGTTGGAAGCACGAGTGCGGGAGTCGATCGCCGAGGAGAGTGAGGACTTTCCTGGTGACCAGGCGTTGTACAAACTCCTCGGACTTCTCGATGCTGATACCGACCTGGAGAATCTCTTGCTCGATCTCTACGGCGAGCAGGTCGCCGGCTTTTACGACGGCGACTCAGGTGAAATCGTGGTGCCCGCAAGGGAGGATGGTTTCAGCGTGATCCAGCAAGCAACCCTGGTTCATGAGTTGGTTCATGCGCTTACTGATCAGAATTTCGACTTCAACGTCGAATACCAGGCGATGATCGAAGAGGACCGCCTCGATCAGGCGACCGCCTACCAGGCGCTGATCGAAGGTGATGCGACTTTCGCAGAGGTCCAGTGGGTGAGAGGTCTGAGCCAACAGGATCTGGGGAGGTTCGTGGCGGAATCGCTGGAGGTCGACACGAATGCGCTTAGCTCGGCGCCCCCATTTCTCCAGGACTCACTGTTCTTTCCGTATGACTCCGGACTTGTGTTCGTTCAGGACCTCTTTTCAGTCGACGGTTGGAACACTGTCAACGAGGCATACATCGTTCTTCCCGATCTGCCCGGTTCGACCGAGCAGGTGATTACCCCGGGCGACTATCAGCGCGACCTCCCCATTGAAGTCGGAGTGCCAGCAATCGACCTTGCCGGTTACAACCTCGAACGCACCTCCGTTTGGGGTGAGCAAGGTCTGAGGCTCATGCTTGATCAGACGGTTGGCGGCTCGACCGCTGCGCGAGCCGCCGATGGCTGGGGTGGTGACGGCTATTCCCAGTGGTTCGACGGACAGAATGCGGCCTTCCTGATGGTCTACGAGGCCGACACCGGCGAAGATCTCGCGGAACTCGAAGACGCGTTGCTCGACTATGCGATCGACGCGGTGCCTAGTGAGGCCTTCGTATGGGTAGATACCAAGGATGGTTTGCTCTATTTCATCGCTGCCGACGTATTCGAGGTCGGCGAAAGCCTCCGCTCATCGGTCGGGCTTGGCTGAGCCTCTGTAATCACAGCTCAAACTCCTCTAAGTTCGCACAGATGAAGACGATGGTCATGAGTGGTCCCGGCTGGAGCTCGGGCCAGGTCGTCAAGGCCAATTCCCCGTTTCGCAGGTGGCGGGGGCTGCGCGGTCGCCCAAGCAGTGAATCGCTTCTGATTCGGACCCGTTCGGTGCACGGGTTTGGCATGAACCGGTCTTTCGTGGGGGTCGGGTTGACTCGAGACCTGCACGTGATGTTCAGTCAAGTGGTCAGGCCCGGCACCGTTGCCAGATTTCAGCGTTGCCATTATGTGCTAGAGATTCCCGTGGGCACCCCAGTTCCCGAGACCGGAATCCAACTTGTGATATCTGATGTCTGAACCTCGCTTGATCGTGGCGGCGACACCGATTGGAAATCTCGGGGATATCTCCGAACGGCTGCGAACATCCCTGCTCGAGGCAGATGTGGTCTACGCCGAAGACACCCGACGAACCGCCAAACTTCTGGCTCACGTCGGGACATCCCCGCGAGTCCGATCGCTTTTTGTTGGCAACGAAAACAGCAGATCCGTCGAATTGGTGGAAGACGTTGCCGCTGGCTTGAAGGTGGTTCTGGTTTCGGATGCGGGTATGCCAACCGTTTCTGACCCGGGTATCGAGGCGGTCAGGGCGGTACGACGCGCCGGTTACGGAGTGACGGTGATTCCCGGTCCGTCGGCCGTGACTATGGCCGTTGCACTGTCCGGATTTGACGCGAGTCGCTTTGTGTTCGAGGGATTTCTCCCACGCAAGGGCAAAGCACGAAAGCTTCGTCTCGCCGCCATTGCTGCCGACGGTCGTCCCGTCGTCCTCTTTGTCTCTCCGCACCGGCTTCTCGACGACCTGTCAGATCTACACGAGGTTTTGGAGCCTGAGCGTCAAGTCGCGATCGCTCGAGAGATGACGAAACTGCACGAAGAACTGTGGACCGGAACGATCGAAGAGGCACTCGATCATTGGACCGGGCCGATCAAAGGCGAGCTCACGGTGGTGATAGACGCCGCTCCGCCGGCGACATTCTCCGAGGCCGAGGCGATCGAGATGGCTCTCGAGATTGTGGAGAATGGGTCATCTCCCTCCGACGCCGCCCGGAAGATTGCCGATTCGACCGGGGTCGCCAAGAGGGTGATCTACCAGGCCCTACTCGACTCTCAAGCCTCGAGCTGAGCGCGACACGAGGCGCACACACCTTTGCCCTTGAATTGGGCAACGTTGGTGTCCGAGCCGCAGAAGGTGCAGGTGTCGGTCAACTTTCGAATCACGATGTTGCCGCCCTCCACAGCGATGAGGAGATGATCGCCTTCTCGAATGTTGAACATGCGCCTTGTCTCTGCAGGGATGACGATCCGTCCAAGGTCGTCGATCTTTCGCGCGATTCCTGAATCCATGCTTGGCGGTCGAGCCTACATACTCAGATGACCGGTCTGCCGGCCGGTGGCGGTAGCGTCCTTGCGGTGCCATGGGTCGACACACACTGCCATCTCCAACTCGACGGTCGTGAGCCAGCCGAGCTCCTCGACCGTGCCCCGGATGTTGATTGGGTGGTGGCACCCGGAGTTGATGCCGCTTCGTCAGCGGCGTCGATCGCGCTCGCCCAGAGGTTCCCGGGGCGGGTCCTGGCATCAGCTGGTCTTCATCCCCACGACTCTGAGAAATGGGAAGAGCAGCGTGATGTGATCACAGCGATGATGGGTGATGTCTCTGCGATCGGCGAGACGGGCCTGGACTTCTATAGGAATCTGTCCTCCCCGAAAGACCAAGAACTTGCATTCCGGGGTCACATCCAGCTCGCTCTGCAGACGGGTAAGCCTTTGATCGTCCATTGCCGGGATGCCTTTGCTGACGTCCATCACCTTCTCGACAGCTCCGGTGTGGCCCCTCAGACCATTCTCCATTGTTGGACCGGTGGGCGCCGCTGGACACGCAGATACCTCGACCTTGGCGTCACTTTTTCTTTTGCGGGACCGGTGGCTTTCGAAACAGGGGAGACGATCAGGCTTGGTGCCGAACTGGTACCTCCGGAACGGGCCCTGGTGGAGACTGACACCCCCTATCTTGCGCCACCACCTCATCGAGGTGAGCCAAACGAGCCGGCGTGGGTGGAACATGTTGGACGAGCGTTGGCGGAAGTCTGGGGCCTGGAGTCCGCTGAGGTTGCCAGGATCACATCGTCCAACGCTGACAGGGTTTTTGCGTCGTGACAGCTCAAACCCGTTCTGAGATCGCTGCGTTGCTTCAGGTTCACGGTCTGAAGCCGATCCACAGGCTCGGTC
>JBAVIK010000032.1:0-1806 GCA_049686815.1 Acidimicrobiia bacterium
CCACTGACCCGCTCGGGGCTCAATCGACGCCGAATCAGGTACTCGCTGCGCGCCAGACGGCGATTCAGTCTGCTAACTGCCGTTCGAGGAGACGGGCGTAGACACCACCAGCTGCAACGAGCTGATCGTGGACTCCGTCCTCGACAATGCGCCCTTCGGTGAGGACAACCAGCCGGTCGGCCGCCCGAACCGTGCTCAACCGATGGGCAATCACCAGCGTGGTTCGGCCGACCATCAGACGTTCCAGAGCTTCCTGCACCAATCCCTCCGACTCTGCGTCGAGCGAGCTCGTTGCCTCATCGAGAATGAGAATCCGAGGGTCGGCGAGAAGGGCGCGGGCGATCGCCACCCGCTGGCGCTGCCCGCCTGAGAGCTGAATTCCTCTCTCTCCGACCACGGTGTCATAGCCATCGGGGAAGGAGGAAATGAAGTCGTGGGCGTTGGCTGCTGAAGCCGCAGCGATGAGCTCGTCATCGGTGGCACCTGGCTTCGAGATCCGGAGGTTCTCTGAGATCGTGCCCGAGAAGAGCTGGACTTCCTGTGGCACCGCACCCATCTGCGACCGCAGAGATTCGAGGGATTGGTCGCGTACATCGACTCCATCAACGATGACCCGACCCTCGGTTGCGTCATAGAAGCGCGGTATCAGCTGGGTGATGGTCGATTTCCCTGCACCGGATGGGCCCACCAATGCCACTAGTTCGCCAGGCGCAACCGTGAGATCGATGTCATGGAGAACCTCTGTATCGCGGCCCCCGTAGCTGAAGCTCACCGACTCGAGATGAATCGATCCCTCCCTCATCGGAGGTTCCGTGGGGACCTCGGGGTCGTGGACCTCCGCACTCTCCTCGAGCAGTTCGAAGATCCGCCGAGACGCGCCGAGCGCTTCCTGGAGCTGTGAGTAGAGCCCCGTGAAAGTGCCAATAGCCCCGGCCACCGTCAAGGTATAGAGGAGAAATGACACCAGCCCACCCGCAGTCATGTCGCCGGCGAGGACCTGTCGGCCACCGACCCAGAGAACGACCGCGAGTGTGGCGAAAGCAACGAAAGTGACGCTGGGAACAAAGAAGGCTCGAAGACGTGCTCGTCGCAGGGCGACTTGATAGGACTTGGCAATCGCTCGGTCATACCGGAGGGTCGCGTCGTCCTCGGCTGTGAACCACTTCACCACCCGAATCGAGGAGATCGACTCCTCCGCGAAAGCGTTGGCATTGGCTATCTCATCCTGGAACAACGTCGAGATGCGGTGGAGACGACGACCAAAAAAGGCCGCAGCGACAATGGCGACCGGCAAGAAGAGGAGAATCGTCAGTGACAGCATTGGGCTGATGACGATCATCAGCGTGACACCACCGATCAGGGTTATTCCCTGTGACAGTGCTTGAGCGACGGCAGTCGAAACGGTGGTTTGGATCACAGCCGCGTCCGAGGTCAGGCGGGATGTCACCTCGCCGGTCCTGTTCTTGTCGAAGAACGGAACCGGGAGCCTCACGATGCGGGAATAGACCGACTTCCTGAGGTCGGCGACCACACCCTCGCCCACGACGGCAAGCGAGTAGGCGCGGATGTAGTTGAACACCGCCTGCGCCAGGAACACGCCAAGCAAGAGGAGGGCAATCCTGTTCAAGGCTTGGGTGCTTCCATTCTCCCCGATGGCGGTGTCGACGAGACCCCCCATGATGAGAGGGAAGACAAGTCCGAGGGCCGAAGCGATCGTGACTCCGATCACGGCGGCGATCAGCCACCCGCGGTAAGGGCGGGTGTAGCCAAAGAGGTCCCCCAGCTGGCCCAACTGGTCTTTGAGGG
>JBAVIK010000033.1:0-13607 GCA_049686815.1 Acidimicrobiia bacterium
GAGCTTCTCCGCTGCCTCGACCAGTGACTCGAAATGGAAGATCATCCCGGAATGCACGAGCTGGTCGAGCTGTGCCCGGGCCGCGGCGACGACCTCGGGATGGTTGTGACCAAGATTGGTGACAGCAGTCCCACAGGCGAAGTCTGCGAAACGATTGCCCTCCGAGTCGGTTACCCAAATTCCCTCGGCGGTGACGGCGTGGATCTTGGTGTTGAACCCGATGACCGGGGCGAGCACCTCGTTGTGACGAGCAAGGAGATCTGACATGAGGCTGGGAAGCCTAACTAACGCGGTGAGAGACACCACCAGACGTCTCTCATCTTCAGCTAGTTGGCCCGACTACTTGTATTTGACCGCCAGATAGATGGCTGCGACGCCATCGACCAAGAGCAAAACGGCAAACAGGGTCACCACGAATGATGCTGATTCCGATGGGTTGACAATGAAGAGCAGACCGATCGCTCCGCTCACTATTCCGAAGATAAGGGCTCCAAATCCGCCACCCCTGAATGATCCGATGATGGCGGTGATTCCGATTATCAGACCGATCACGCCCAAGAAGATGGCGAGGGCCGAACCGAGGAAGGTGGCACTGTCGATCGGGTTTGCCAGGACCACCACCCCGGCGGTCAGTCCGAGAAGCCCGAGAAAGACTTTCCAGCCCCACTCTTCGCGGTCGATCAAGACCGAGAAGAGCATGAACGCTCCATGGATCAGCCACCAAAGCCCGAGAAGAATCGCCAACAGGCCGATGGCTTCTTCGCGACGGATCAGCAAAATGATCCCAAATATCGCCGCGGTCAACCCCCCAAGTAGGAAGGCGTAGTTGATGACACGTTCCGGTGTCGCCTCTGCCGTCGTCATTTCTGCTCCTTGCTGGTGGATTCGAAAGACCAAAATAGTCTTTATCGGTGCTGGGTTGACGGCAAGAGGGTTAGCGTCCGAGCGTGCCGACTATCAGATCTTCGCGTGTCGTCGTCGGTGGAGAGGTTCGTCCCGCAACCGTCAGGCACGAGTCGGGGACGGTTGTCGACGTTGGTTGGGGGCACGCTGACGTGGACTACGGAGACCTGGTCGTGATGCCCGGTCTGGTGGATAGTCATGTACACGTCAATGAGCCGGGCCGGACCGAGTGGGAAGGATTTGAAACCGCCACTCGTGCGGCCGTTTCTGGAGGAACCACCACCATTGTCGACATGCCGCTCAACTCGATACCACCGACGATCGACATGGCGGCACTTTCCAGCAAGCGCAGCTCGGCAAAGAAGAGCCTCTGGTGTGATGTCGCATTTTGGGGTGGGCTGGTTCCAGGCAACCAAGACGACGTCCCTGGCTTGATCGCGCAGGGAGTGTGTGGATTCAAGGCGTTTCTGGTCGACTCGGGTGTTCCCGAGTTTCCGCCCGTGGGGACCGATCGGCTCAAGAACGATCGTGGAGGTCTTCCGACCCTGGTCCATGCCGAGTCTTCGGGTCATCTCGAGGAGTTCGAAGGAGACCCGCGGTCCTATGCGGCCTATCTGCGTACCCGACCAATCGCAGCAGAGGTGGCGGCGATCGAGGCGATTGCCGATCTTGCCGGGCCGATACATGTACTACACGTCTCATCTGGGGAGGCCGCTGAGTTGATCGGACTCACTCACCTGACCGGTGAAACATGCCCCCACTATCTGACTTTCGCTTCGGAAGACATCCCGGACGGCGCCACCGAGTACAAGTGCGCTCCTCCGATCCGAGACTCCTCCGCCAGAGAGGCCCTCTGGCAAGCCCTGATCAAAGGCGATCTCGACATGGTGGTTTCGGACCATTCCCCGGCGCCAGCGGAATTGAAAGGGCTCGAGTCAGGAGATTTCTCAGCTGCTTGGGGTGGGATCTCCTCTTTGCAACTGCGTCTCCCCGCAGTGTGGACTGGGGCCGAGTCGCGCTCGGTTGGATTTGCTCAATTGACCGAGTGGTTGTCGACAGCACCTGCCCGTCTTTCCGGGCTCGACTCACACAAGGGATCCATTGGGCCGGGGCTCGATGCCGACTTGGTCGTCTGGGATCCGGAAGCTGAGCTCTTGGTTGCCGGAGCGAGTCTCCAGCATCGCCACCCTGTCACTCCTTATGAGGGGATGAGACTCAAGGGGAGGGTTGTAGAGACGATTCTCGCCGGGAAAGCGGTCTTCTCAAAGGGCATCATCGGCCATCGACGTGGCAGGATGCTACGACGCCAATGATGGATCTGATTTCTGCCGCCGTCGGGGGATACGTTGTCGAGTGCAACGATGAATTCTTCGCCGAGGCGGAGAACTTGATCAAGATCTCCGACGCGGTTTGGCGTGAAGGCGAATACACCGACCGCGGCAAGTGGATGGACGGCTGGGAGACTCGAAGACGACGTGACGAGGGCTTCGACTGGTGCGTGCTCGCGTTGGGCATTCCGGGCCGTGTCGAGCGGGTGACAATCGACACGGCGCATTTCACCGGCAACTACCCGGAGGAGTTCTCGCTTGACGCGTGCGGCATTCCCCATGGATCCGACCTTGTTGGAGCTGCCTGGACCGAAGTCATCCCGCGTTCGGGACTCAAGGGTGACAGCTCGTCGACCTTCGATGTGGCCGCCGACAATCGGATCACACACCTTCGTCTCAACATCTATCCCGACGGAGGCGTGGCCCGTCTGCGTGTCGAAGGCACACCGATACCCGACGCGCAGCAAGTGTGCTCCGAAGGTGTGACCGATCTGGCGACGTCCCTGGTGGGCGGGGTGGCTCTGGCTGCCTCCGACCTGCACTACTCGCCACCCTCGAATCTTCTCAGGCCCACCGATTCGGTTGGCATGTGGGATGGGTGGGAGACGAAGAGGCGACGGGGTCCCGGTCACGACTGGGCGGTTTTTCGCCTGGGCCTGCCCGGTCATATCGAGGCTCTGACTGTCGACACATCACACTTCAAGGGAAATTCTCCAGGTTGGGTATCTCTTGATGTGTCCGAGGATGGGGCGGCCTGGAGCGAGGTGGTGGCTAGGGCTCCGGTCGAGCCCGACACGGTGAGCCACGTCCCGCTACTCGAGACAGCTCACGCCGGCTATGTTCGATTGTCAATCCACCCCGACGGCGGTCTCGCTCGTCTGCGAGTCCTTGGTCGGGCCGACCCGTCTAGCACTTCTGAGCTCCGGCTCATCTATTTGAACTCTCTTTTTGACCCGCAGGCAGAAGGGTTCTTCTCCACCGTCTGTGCTTCTCCCCGCTGGGTCGACGAGATGCTGGCTCACCGGCCGTACGAGACCGTCGCTGATGTCCTGGCGACCGCCGAAACATCGTTCGACCGATTGGGCGATGACGATTGGCTCGAGGCCTTCGCCGGTCACCCCCGAATCGGTGAAATCGGCGACGCGACGTCCCAGCGTGAGCAGGCTGGCGCCCTGGAATCCGCCGATGCCACCAAGGTCTTGCTGGCTGAGATCAACACTCAATACGAGGCGAAGTTCGGATTCGTATACCTGGTTCACGCCTCCGGCAAGACTGGACCGCAGTTGTTGGCTATCGCCCAGAGCCGTCTCGAAAATGAGCGTGAAGAGGAAGTCGTCAACGCCTCTCGCCAGCAACGCCTCATCGCGTCGACCAGACTGTCCAAGATGTTGTGTCTGGAGTCGGGATGAGCACCCTCAGCACCCACGTTCTCGATACCTCAACAGGGCAACCTGCCGGAAACATGACCGTTCGCCTGGCCCGCTGGTCATCGGACGCGTGGCTGAAGCTCTCTGAGCGGGCTACCAACTCCGACGGCCGGGTGTCGGACTTTGAGAGCCTGCAAGAAGGTCGGTACCGCCTCTCATTCGAGACCGGCGACTACGGCAACAGCTTCTATCCATTTGTGGCAGTCGTCTTTGAGGTGGACGGAGTGAGAGACCACTACCACATCCCTCTTCTGTTGAGTCCCTACGGATATACGACCTACAGAGGGAGTTGAGATGGTCAGGTTGGGAGACAATCGCTGGGGGAAGTCAGAGGTTCGTGTCTCAAAGGTTCTCCGAGGAGACCGGATCGATGGGTTCGTGGATGTCACGGTTCAGGTGCTCCTTCAGGGAGATGTTGAAGCTGCGCACACCGGAGGGGACAACTCGAGCGTTCTCCCCACCGACACCATGCGCAACACCATCTATGGAATCGCCCAGTCACACCTCAGTCAGGATTTGGAGGCTTTTGGTGTTGCATTGACCGAGCGATTTCTCGGCCGGGCAGACGTACACGTGGCGGAAGTGACTATCAAGGAAAACCTCTGGCGGAGAACCGGCGACACCGGGTTCACCGGTGGCGGTTCGGAGCATCGCGTCGCTCGCTTGGTGCGTGGAAACAAAACGATCACCTCAGCCGGTATTGAGGGTCTGGTGGTGCTGAAGACGCGAGACTCGGCTTTCGAAGGATTTCCCCGGGACGAGTACACCATCCTCCCTGAGGCAGCCGATCGGCTTCTGGCGACCTCGATAACCGCCCACTGGGACTACTCCACCGTCCCGGCTGACACCACTGCTACCTGGAATCAGGTGCGAACGACGCTGCTCGATGGCTTCTTCTCCACCTGGTCGGCGTCGGTGCAACACCAGGGTTACATGATGGGCCAGGCAGTTGTTGCTGCCGTGGCTGAGATATCGCAGATCACATTCCATCTCCCCAACCAACACCATCTTCCGTACGATTTGACCCGATTTGGCCTGGAGTGGGAGAGGACTGTTTTCCATCCGGTTTCCGAGCCCTACGGCGACATCGAGTTGACCGTCATCAGCGACTAGGCACCGACCGAATCACGGTCAGCTCTTTCGGCCATCGAGGATGCGAACAAACGACCGAGTTCGGAACTCTTCCACGCTGAGACCGGTCCGCCGGGTTGCCTCCTCTTCGGAGATCGCTCCGCAGTTGATCGCCCTCAAGAAGTAGTTGAGAAGTCCCTGCCCGGTTGCGGCATCGTCGAACACCTCGCCGACGAGTGTGGCCTTCGCTGCGGACTCGACGAAGTTGGAGAGACGCGCACCTGCCTGGTCGAGACCTTCCAGGAAGAAGGCGAACACGGCCGCGTATCGGGTCGGGAACTGAGCAGGATGGAGGTCCCAGCCCTGGTAGTACGCGTGTGACAGAGAATGCCGCACGTGGTCGTAGTGAAGACGCATCGTCTTGTTCACGATCGCCTGATTTTCGGCTATCTGCTCCTGGGTCAGACTCTCGCCTCGGTGAACCGGCACGGGCATGACATTCGTCGCACCGTCAGAAAGCCAAACCCCGCTGCCCGCAAGGCTGACCTGAAGGTTGTGTCTGGCGAAATCACATGCCGGGTGGTCCATTCTCTGGTGGGCGGCGGTGATGTTCATCGAGGCCGTGTAGTCATAGGTCCCGAAGTGGGCGCCGCGCACTCTCCCCCCTGCGGCTTCAACATACCTTCGTAACCCGTTGGTGCCGTCGACGTCTATCACAGTTTGGGGCGTTTCGACCATCAACTCGAGTGGAATCGTCTCGATATCGAGTGCTGACTCCAATTCCGCCAGCGCCTCGCAAAAGACCAAGACCTGCTCGACATCCTGGATCTTGGGAAGCGTGACGGTGAATCCGTCGGGCAGTCGACCGGCGGTCTCTATCAAGGTGCTCACGAAGATATCGAGCGTTCTCAGCGAGCGGTGATAGAGCTCGCCCGACAGCGACTTGACCCTGATTCCGACAAAAGGTGGCAGGGAGTTTCGCTCCATGCCGAGGGCGAGCTCGCGTGCCGTCGAGTGGGCGTGAGCATCCTCCTCTTGATCCGGACGGTGCCCATAGCCATCCTCGAAGTCGATTCTGAAGTCTTCGATTGGCTCGCGTTGCAGTTTCTCGACCATCAAGGGATGGACCACTTTGGCGAGGACCGGGTCAATGGCGACGATCCTCTCGAGGTCGGATGGTTCCGGCATCCACTCCTCGACGGATCGCAATGCGATCTGTCCGAGCCGGCTTGCTGTGTCTGCGGCAAACAGCTGGGCGCCTCCGTAGACACTGTGCACTGGCTGCCGCTCTGACCTCTCCCCTGGGAACTCTGCCGCCACCCGTGCGGCAACCCTTCGCAACCGTTCACTCCAACCGTCCATTGATTCAACCGTGAGTTTCATAGCGCTGCGACTCTATGGCGGTCGGTAGGTTGAGTGCGATGGGCACTCTTCTCGTCCGCAATGCTCGAGTCCTGGTCACGATGGACGGTGAAGAGATCGGAGGTGGTGGTCTGTTTGCCAGAGATGGGTGGATCGAACAGGTAGGCGATAGCGCAGACCTCCCCAGCGAGGCCGACGAGGTCGTCGACCTGACCGGGCACGTGGTCATCCCGGGGTTGGTCAACACCCATCATCATCTCTACCAAACGCTCACCAGGGTGGTCCCCGGAGCGCAGAACTCCGGGTTGTTCGCGTGGCTGAAGACCCTCTATCCGATCTGGGCAAAGATGACGCCGGCGCACGTCACGCTGGCAACGACGCTGGGCTTGACGGAGCTGGCGCTATCGGGTGCCACCACGGTCTTTGATCACCAATACCTGTGGCCGAACGGGAGTCAGATCGCCGACCAATTCGAGGGGGCTCAGCCACTCAACATCAGGTTCCATGCATCGCGAGGTTCAATGAGTCTCGGTGAGTCTTCGGGTGGACTGCCTCCCGACGCCGTCGTCGAAGACGAAACGGCCATCCTGAGCCACTCACTCGACGCCGTCGAACGTTTTCACGATGCAGGTCGTGGCGCGATGAATCGGGTTGTCCTCGCCCCTTGCTCACCTTTCTCCGTCACGTCTTCTCTCATGAGAGAGTCGGCCTCGATGGCTCGTGACCTCGGTGTTCTGTTACACACCCATCTTGCCGAGACCGACGACGAGGAGGCATTCTGCCTGAGCACTTTTGGGCGTCGCCCGGTCGAGCACATGGAAGAGCTTGGATGGGTCGGCCAGGACGTTTGGTATGCCCACGCCGTTCATGTTGCTGAGACTGAGGTAGAACGAATGGCACGGTCGGGCACCGGGGTGGCTCATTGTCCGACATCCAACATGAGATTGGCGTCCGGAATCGCCCCGCTCGCGGCCTATCTGAAAGCTGGTGTCAGAGTTGGTCTGGGTGTTGACGGCTCTGCTTCCAACGATTCCTCGAACATGCTCGGCGAGACTCGGCAAGCGATGCTGCTCAGCCGGTTGAGCACTTCCTCCGCAATGGGTGGCGAAGGGACCCAGATGACCGCCAGATCGGCGCTGGAGCTCGCCACGGTCGGGGGAGCCTCCGTTCTGGGTCGTGACGACATCGGAAAGCTGGCGCCCGGGTATGCCGCCGACGTGGTTGCGATCGATCTGGATCGTGTCGAGTTCGCTGGATCGGTCCACGACCCGGTCGCGGCTGTGGTGTTTTGCTCACCGGGTCGTATCGACCATTCGTGGGTGGCCGGTCGTCGCCTGGTCGACGATGGTCGCGTGGTGGGGCTCGACGAAGACAAGCTCGTGGAGCGGCACAACCAGCTGGCGAGGTCGCTGCTCGGGTAGGTTTCTCGCGGTGCAGGCCCATCATCCGACCAGTCTCGATGAGGCGCTCGCGCACGTTGCCGCGGGAGCCACGCCATTGGCGGGTGGCACCGATCTGATGGTCGAGGTCAATTCGGGTCAGCGCCGGCCCACAGAAGTGGTCGGGCTGCGTCGCATCGAGGAGCTCGGGGCCTGGGAGCAGAACCGTATTGGAGCAGGGGTGACCTGGCGTCGAATAGAGCGGGAGGGTCCCACCGGTCTGGCGCAAGCGGCGCGAACCGTGGGCTCGCCGCAGATTCGCAATGCGGGCACGATCGGCGGCAACCTGGCTACTGCCAGTCCTGCCGGCGATGGTCACCCCTTCCTTGTGGCGGTGGACGCTTCGTTCAGTCTGGTGTCGAGTCGTCATTCGCGATTGGTCCACTGGGCAGACTTCTTCCAGGGTGTCAAGAAGACCTGTCTCGCCGATGACGAGCTGGTCGCGTCGGTTCATCTCCCCGAGCGTCTTCCGGAGAGACAGGCGTTTGGAAAGGTTGGGGTTCGGAACGCCATGGTCATCGCAACAGTGTGCAGTGTTGTCACCCGTGCCGAGGACGGGAAGACCACTGTGGGACTGGGGTCAGTCTCGCCAACACCGATGAGAGCCACGGACGCCGAGCAGATGATCTCCTCGATCTCCAAACCCAACGATTCAGATCTCGCCGAGTTTCAGCGTCTGGTTGCGAATGAAGTCCGTCCTATCACCGACCACAGGTCAACGGCCGAGTATCGACGACATGCTGCTGGTGTGCTGGCCAGACGGCTCCTGGAGAGGTGCTTGAGATGATCGTCGAGTTCACCGTCAACGGTTCTCGGAGCCATGCCCGGGTGATGTCGCCACTGAGCCTTCTCGATGTGCTACGAGACGATCTGGGTCTTCTCGGTTCAAAAAGTGTTTGTGAACAGGGAGAATGTGGTTCGTGCTCCGTTCTCATCGATGGAGAGTTGGTCTGCTCCTGTCTTGTCATGGCGGCGGACATACAGGGGTCTGAGGTCACCACCGTCGAGGGACTATCGCCTGATGCGGGTCTCAGCCCGATTCAGGCGGCGATGCACGATGCTGGTGCTGTCCAATGCGGATTCTGTACCCCAGGGATCGTCGTGGCGGCCACCGAGCTGTTTCAACGCAACGCTCGTCCTTCGACCGAGGAGATCAAGGAGGCGTTGGCGGGCAACATATGTCGTTGCACCGGATACGGCTCGATCGTCCGAGCGCTCGAGTCGATCGCAGGAGAGATGCGATGACTACACGCGTCATACGCCAGCCGGGACCTGTGATTGCGGGTGTCGGTGCCTCCCCGAGGCGACCCGACGGGATTCCAAAATTGAGAGGTGAGTTCGAGTACGCCCAGGACATGCATATCGAGGGGGCCCTGTGGGGAGCTACCACCCGCAGCCCTCATCCTCACGCCCGAATTGTCAGTATCGACGTCGCTCCGGCGCTGGCCATCGGTGGCGTCCATGCCGTACTCACCGCGTCGGACGTCCCCGGCCGAGCCAAATTCGGGCTCGATGACATCGACCAGCCAGTCCTGGTGTCAGACGTCGTGAGCTACTGGGGAGAGCCAGTGGCGATCGTGGCAGCCGAAGACCCTGAGACCGCCCGACGCGCCGCCGAGGCAGTCCGGGTCGAATACGAAGTCATGATCCCTCTGACCGACCCGGAGGAGGCAGACGTTCGGGACCAAGTGTTTCGAAGGGTCCGTATCAGGCGCGGCGATCAGAATCTCCGCGGCACAGTCATCGTCGAGGGTTACTACGAAGTCGGGATGCAAGATCAGGCTCCGCTCGGAACCGAAGCCGGTCTGGCGGTGCCCGATGGGTCAGGTGGCGTGGATCTGTACGCGACCAGTCAGTTCATCCATGTCGATCACCAGCAGGTGGTGGCGAGTCTCGGACTTCGTCCTGATCAGGTGCGCTCTCACCCGACGGGGATTGGTGGGGCCTTCGGTGCAAGGGAGGACGTCAATCTCCATATTCATCTGTGCTTGCTCGCGATGCATACGGGGCAGCCGGTGAAAATGGTCTATCACCGGTCGGAATCGTTCGCCGGGCATGTTCATCGTCATCCGGCACGCTTGTGGTATCGACATGAAGCCGACGACCGCGGCAGGTTGGTCCGTGTGGAGGCAAGGCTCGTTCTTGACGGTGGAGCTTTTGCGTCAACGACGACCGCAGTCTTGGGCAACGCATGTTCCTTCGCGCCTGGCCCCTACAAAGTCGACTCCGTGTCGGTGGACGGTGTCGGGGTGCGAACCAACAATCCGCCATGCGGGGCCATGCGTGGCTTTGGCGCGGTGCAGGTCTGTTTCGCTCATGAAGCCCAGATGGACAAGCTCGCCGCTGTCCTCGATCTGGATCCCCTAGAGATTCGGCGACGCAACATCCTTGCTCCAGGCGATCGCCTCTCTACCAACGGCCAGCTCATAGAGGCTCCGTTTCCTGCTATCGACGTGGTGGACTCTTTGGCTGCAATGCCGATACCTGACGATTCAGATTCTTCGCCTATTCCCGGAGGGGGTGGGCTGACCACGGAGCGCTCCCATGTCACCCGTGGTGTCGGGTATGCCATCGGAATCAAGAATCTCGGATTCTCCGAGGGCTTCGACGACTACTCCGAGGCAAGAGTTCGATTGACCGCCGAGGGTGCTGTGGTCGAGACTGCCGCGGTTGAGGTAGGACAGGGTTTGGTCACCGTGATGGCGCAGATCGCCAGGTCCGCGCTTGGCCTCTCCAGGGTTGAGGTGAGTTTGGTCGATACTTCCAGGATCGATGAGGCCGGCTCTACTTCAGCATCTCGTCAGACGATGGTGACCGGCGGCGCCACGCTCCTGGCAGCATCACAACTAAGGGAGAGGATCCTGGATCGTCACGGGGCCGACGATCTAACCGACGATGGTGTAGTTCGCGATGGTGCGCTCATCGTGCCAATGGCCGCTCTCGTCGAGGAGGGATGGGTGGAGACCGCCGTCTTCAGGCACCCTCCCACAATGGTGCCAAATGAAGACGGCCAAGGACTTGCTCACGCTGCGCTGGCCGTGGCCGGGCATCGGGCCATCGTCGATGTCGACGCCGAGCTCGGGCTGGTGCGTGTCGTCCGAGTCGACACCGCCCAGGACGTCGGGCGCGCCCTGAATCCCGAATCGATAAGAGGCCAGATAGAGGGTGGGATCCTCCAGGGGGTGGGTCTGGCTGTCATGGAGGAATTGGTCATCGAAGACGGGATCATCAAGAATCCGAACTTCACCGACTACCTCTTGCCAACGATTCTCGACGCTCCTGAGGTCGAGGCACTCCTCATCGAGCAGGAGGGCTCGTGGGGGCCATTTGGCGCCAAAGGTGTGGGTGAGCCGCCCACCATTTCTTCAACTCCGGCTGTGGTGGCCGCCATTCGCAATGCAACGGGAAAGCCACTCGATCGTGTCCCGGTCAGACCACAGGACATCGCCCTCTAGCCGTGGACGCGTTCATCCGGGCTCTGCCCAAAGCCGAGTTGCATATCCACATCGAAGGGACCCTGGAGCCGCAGATGATGTTCGACCTCGGCGGTCGCAACGGCTTCGACCTCCCGTTTGAGGACGTGGACGGAGTCGCCGAGGCTTACCAGTTCAAGGATCTTCAGTCTTTTCTGGACATCTACTACCAGGGCGCATCCGTCCTCCAGACCCCCGACGATTTCTACGACCTCATGACCGCCTATTTACGCAGGGCGGCGTACGACGGCGTCCGCCATGCCGAGATCTTCTTCGATCCACAAACACACACCGAACGAGGTGTGGGCTTCGAGATCTTCATGGAGGGCTTTCGAGCAGCGATCGCCGATGCGGATGGCCTTTCCGTCGATCTGATCTTGTGCTTTCTCAGACATTTGAGTGGTGACGACGCGATCAAGACGCTGGCGGCGGCTGAGACACACCTCGAGGGCATCATCGCGGTCGGACTCGACTCGTCGGAAATTGGCAATCCGCCTGAGTTGTTCGCCGGGGCGTATGACATGGCGCGGGGGCTGGGGCTTCGGGCCGTTGCTCATGCCGGAGAAGAGGGCCCTCCTTCGTATGTGGTCGGTGCGTTGGACGTCCTCGGGGTGGAACGCGTCGACCATGGTGTGAGGAGTCTCGAGGATCCGGAACTCGTTGACCGCCTGGTACGTGATCAGGTGCCGCTCACCGTCTGCCCTATGTCGAACCTGGCTCTGAAAGTGGTTCCTGCCATGGCGGAGCACCCTCTACCGACAATGATCGAGGCCGGCATGATGGTCAGTGTGAACTCTGACGACCCCGCCTATTTCGGGGGTTACGTTCTCGAGAACTACCAGCAGGTGAGTGCTGAGCTCGGGCTGGAATCCGATTCATTGAGCGTTCTGGCTCGCAATTCGATCGTCTCCTCCTTTCTCGATCCGGAATCGAAGAAGCCGCTTCTTGCCGAGTTGGACGACGTCCTATCGCGGTACGAGGGCTAACTGTCTCGATTGGGCCACGAGGTTCCCGTCCTCATCCCAGATGTCTCCGTCTTCCTCGAGAAGACCACCGGTCACGAACCGGGTCCTGAACTGGCAGCGGAGCCATCCTCTCGGCCGGGGGTCACGAATATGCACCGACAGATCGAGTGTTGGTGTCCATTTGAGCGGGAGATTTGTATTGAAGACGGCCGGGGGGAAAGCGTCGGCGGCGAGGACGGTAGCCATCGGATCGGGTGTCTCTTCCTGGAGGAGCCGAAACCATCCCCGGATTCGAGCCAGACCGGTTCTTTCACCGCTGAAAGCCGAAGCGTCGTCCGGATGCAGATAGATGGCAACCTTTCCCATGAAGGGGGGTGGAAGGGGTCCCTTTTTCGAGGGCTCGGCGCGAACACAATCTCCGGGTGGGGGAAGGTCTGGTGGAGAGGCGTGGATGATCTCTCCCGTACCGATCAAACGACCTGGATCTCCGAACGAGGCCGTGGTTGCCAGGAGGATCCGGTCGTTGCCGATGACGTCGGCTCTCAGAGTTGTGACCGCCCCGCCACTCTTCACGGAACTGACTTCGACCGTCACGGGACCGGGTTTCCCGGGGCTGGTGAAATGGCCGTTGATCGCGATGAGGTCGCGACCCTTGGCCTCGGTTGCCATGGCCCGTGCTGCTATCGACATCACATAGCCCCCATTTGCGACGCCAAAGATGTCCCACCCCGGCTGGATGACCCCTGTGTAGGTGGTTCCGGCGCGGTGGACGACACCGGTTGCTTGGGCGAAGGTCAATTCAGCTCCACTCCGCTCCCAGCCGCCACCACTCCGATCACACTTGGGTCAAAGCTTCGGAGAATGAAGAGGATTTCTTGAGTGGCACCGCTGTCAGCGACCAAACAGAACCCGATGCCCATGTTGAACACACCGAACATTTCCTCAGTTCCCACGCCGTGATCGGACAGCAATTCGAAGATCGAAGGGGGAATCCAGGTCGCCGTGTCGATTGTTGTGCCCAGTCCCGGCGGAAGAGCGCGTTCCAAGTTCTCGGCGATTCCGCCACCGGTGATGTGAGCCGCTGAGTGGACTCCTCCGGTTTCCAGAGCCTCTAGAACGCCGGGGCAGTAGATCACCGAGGGCTCCAGGAGCATGTCTGCGTACTCCTCAATTTGGGATCCGAGCACACGACGAACCAAGGAGAAGCCGTTTGAACGCAGGTTGGGTGAATGAAGCCCGATCACGACGTCACCTTCAGCCACTCTGGTCGGACTCAACTCATCTCCCCTCTCGACTACCCCGACGACGGCTCCGGCGAGATCAACCGCATCTGGGGGCATGACTCCCGGATGTACCGCGGTCTCACCGCCGAGCAGGGCGCATCCGGCGAGAGCGCAGCCTTCCGCGATCGACGCGACGATCAACGAGTCGCGCTCGGAGTCCAGAGCACCGACCGCCATGTAATCAACGAAGCCGAGAGGCTTGGCGCCTGCTGCCGCAAGATCGTCCACGCACATAGCAACGAGATCACGGCCCACCCCGCCCCACTTGTTCGATTGTCGTGCTATCTCGAGCTTCGTTCCAACGCCGTCTGTTGACATCATCAGAACCGGGCGGGTGTATCCACGAGGGATTTCGA
>JBAVIK010000034.1:0-5687 GCA_049686815.1 Acidimicrobiia bacterium
GATCACCTTCGGCATCCCGAGTTCATCTCACGTTGGCCGCAATCCGGAGAGCTGGTCAGGGGTCATGACAATTGGGTTGAGATCCGAAATCGCTACCCGCAGGCCCTCGAAGGGGAAATCGAGATCGTGACCGGCGGGTCCAAGATGAAGGTGACCCAAGTCAGGTCACCAATGCCATTTGGCCCACCTATCTTGACTCTTTCGGGTGGTGGCGACGGGTTCACCTTTGAGGGGATGGTTCGCTATCCGGACGGCAAAGACTTTCACGCCGTCTCGATCTGTGAAGTCAGAGACGGAACGGTGATCAAGGAGACCACGTATTTTGCCGAGCCCTTCGATCCACCAGATTGGCGAAGCGATTTGGTTGAGCTCGAGCCTCGCTAGGCGTCGACGACAATCAGCACCGAATCAGCCTCAACCTGGTCGCCCGGGCGATGTCGTATCTCGGTGACCACTCCTTGGCGTGGCGAGCGCAAGGTGTGCTCCATCTTCATCGCTTCGAGCACCACGAGGATCTTTCCATGATCGACTTCGTCTCCGACTTCGACGTCCACGCGAATCACCTTCCCGGGCATCGGCGAGAGCAACGACCCGATTGAGTCTTCCCGTTCGGGTAGTGGAAATCGCGGAACCGCCGTCAGTGTCACCGGCACGCTGAGCGAATCCACATATCGCTCATCCTCGTAGCGGGCGACTTCGAATTGGTATTCCGCACCGTCCACTTCGAAAGCCACGTCGTTGGGTCCTGCCGTCATGACCCGACACTTTCCCAAGCCATCGACATGGAATGCCGAATCGGTGGAGTAGCGAATGTCGATTGGGTCGGCCGACCCCTGGTAGGCCCGATGCCGGAGCTGGCTTGGCAGATTTCTCCAACCGGAGGGGATTGTCTGGAGAACTGGCGTCGTGAGTCGC
This sequence comes from Acidimicrobiia bacterium, assembly GCA_049686815.1. Classification (GTDB taxonomy): domain Bacteria; phylum Actinomycetota; class Acidimicrobiia; order Spongiisociales; family ZC4RG35; genus JBAVIK01. The sequence goes on from JBAVIK010000034.1 coordinate 916, forward strand.
TCGGCGGCCTGATCACTCAGCGCTGCGGCGACCGCAGCGAGAAGCTCGGTCTGCTTGTCCGCGAGTTGAGCCGCCAGGGCCGAAAGGTCCCGTCGATCGAGAAAGGCTGTGTCGAACTGCCCGTTGGCGAATTCCTCATCCTCGAGGATCCGGACCAAAAGGGCCCGGTTGGTGGTGGACCCGTGGATGTGTGCTCGTCGCAGAGCCCGGGCCAGGGTTTCCGTCGCCTCTCGACGGGTTGGGGCGTGAGCGATGACCTTTGCCAGCATCGGGTCGTAGTGGACAGACACTTGCGAGCCGGCCTCGATACCTGAATCCACCCGAAGACCGGTGAGAGCCGGAAAGGAGAATTGGTGAAACATCCCGGTCACCGGGAGGAACTCGTTCAGGGGGTCCTCGGCGTAGACGCGTGCCTCAATTGCATGACCTTGGATCTGAGGCTCTATCGAATCGACCGTGCCACCGTCAGCTACCTCGATTTGGAGTCTTACCAGGTCGAGCCCGGTGACCATCTCGGTCACGGGGTGCTCAACCTGGAGTCTGGTGTTCATTTCCAGAAAGAAGTACTGGTCTTCGCTGAACAAGAACTCCACAGTGCCCGCTCCGACATAGTTCACAGCCTTGGCGGCAAGGACAGCGGCCTCACCCATCTCGGTCCTGGTGACATCATCGATGGCAGGTGACGGGGACTCCTCGATGATCTTCTGATGACGGCGCTGGATCGAGCACTCCCGCTCGAAAAGCGAGATCACATTCCCTTCTTGATCCCCGAACACCTGGATTTCGATGTGACGTGGAGATTCGAGGTACTTCTCGAGAAAGACTTTGTCGTCTCCAAAGGCCGCTGCAGCTTCTCGTCGGGCCGTTTCGATGGCGTTGTCCAGATCCTCGGGTTGACGGACGATCCTCATCCCTTTGCCACCGCCGCCCGCTGATGCCTTGACCAGGATGGGGTAGCTGATGTTCTCCTCCTCGCCAACCAGCTGAGACTTGGCATCCAGCTCGATGCTGGGTAGAACGGGGAGGCCGAGACTTTCGATCAGACCTTTCGATCGGATCTTTGACCCCATGATCTCGATCGCATCGGGTGGTGGACCTATCCATACAAATCCTGCTTCGCAAACCGCTCTGGCGAATCGGCTGCTCTCGGAGAGGAATCCGTATCCAGGATGGATGGCGTCAGCTCCAGCGCTTGTCGCGGCCGACAGCAACGCATCGACGTTGAGGTAGGTATCGGAAGGGGACAGGCCAGGAAGGCGGTAGGCCTCGCCGGCTTCTTGGACGTGTGGAGCGTTGACGTCGGCGTCGGAGTAGACGGCCACGGTGGCGATTCCCATCACGTGACAGGTGCGGAAGACTCTTCTTGCGATCTCACCCCGATTGGCCACGAGAACCTTGGATATGGTCACTTCACATCCTGAAGACGCCGAATCGATCGGTGCCGGCGACAGGAGCCGAATGGATCGCGGACAATGCGACTCCAAGGACGGTTCGGGTGTCGCGCGGGTCGACGAGCCCGTCGTCTCGAACCCGGGCTGTCGAGAAATATGCCTGTTCGGTCTCCTCCATCATCACCGTCAGATCCTTGTTTCGCCTAGCGTCTGCTTCTTCATCGAAGCCAACACCCTTTGACTCAGCAGATTGCCTGGCGACGATCGACATGACACCGGCTAGTTGTTTGGCGCCCATGACGGCCACTTTGTGGTTGGGATACCCGAAGACAAACCGGGGCTCGTATGCCCGCCCGGACATGCCGTAGTTCCCGGCTCCGTATGAAACCCCGGCCATCAGAGAAATGTGGGGCACCTCCGAATTGGCCACGGCGTTGATCATCTTGGCTCCGTCTTTGATGATTCCTCCTTGCTCGTATTCCTTGCCAACCATGTAGCCGGTGGTGTTGTGGATGAAGAGCAAAGGCGTGTCGTATCGATTGCAAAGCTGGATGAACTCGGTCGTCTTTTTGGCCTCGTCAGAGAAGATCACCCCTTGTTGATTGGCGACAACGCCGATCGGATACCCGTGGATCGATCCCCAGCCGTTGAGGATCGATGTGCCGTACACGTCCTTGTACTCCTCGAACCTCGAGCCATCGAGCACCCGGTTGAGGATCTCTCGCATGTCGAATGGGACCCGCAGATCGTGTGGGATTACTCCTAGGAGGTCATCAGCGTCGTGTACCGGCTCGTCAGGAGACTTGGTTGGTCCGTAACCCTGCTTGGTCCAGTTGAAGTGCCCGACTATGTCCCGGCCGATCCGGATCGCCTCCTGTTCGGTTTCAGCGAAGTAGTCGGAAAGCCCTGAGATCTTGGAGTGCATCTCGGCACCCCCAAGTTCTTCATCTGTCGATTCTTCGCCTGTGGCCATCTTCACCAGCGGCGGTCCACCGAGAAACACCTTGGCCTGTTCCTTGACCATGACCGCGTAGTCACACATGGCGGGGAAGTAGGCCCCACCGGCCGTGGAGCTTCCGAATACGAGCGAGACTGTTGGAATGCCGGCCTTCGAGAGTCGGGTGAGATTCCGAAACCATTTGCCGCCCACCAGGAACACGTCAGCCTGGTCGGGCAGATCGGCCCCACCCGATTCGACGAGATTGAGGAGAGGTAGCCGGTTTTCCCTCGCGATGTCCATGATCCTCAGCGACTTGGCAAGGGTGAACCTGTTGAACACCCCAGCCTGGCTGGTTGGGTCGTTTGCCAGAATCGCGCACTCCACACCATTGACCACGCCAATACCTGTCACCACGTTGCCACCCAGAGGCTTGTCCGTGCCCCAGGCGGCAAGTGTCGAGAGTTCGAGGAAGGGCGAGTCCCGGTCGACCAGGAGCTCGATGCGCTCTCGCGCCAGCAATTTGCCCCGTTCCCGATGACGTTGGATGTATTTCTCGCCACCACCGAGCCTCGCTCGAGCCTGGAGCTCTTGGAACTCGGCGAGCTTGTCCTCCATTGCGGAGCGGTTGGCTTTGTAGTCCTCGGAGCGCGGATCGATGCGCGTGCCAAGTGTCTGCATCGAAGTGAGAGTAGTTAGGCCTCGGTTCGCCGGCTCTAACCGGAGTGGACCGCTGATTCCTGGTAGGGCTCGATCATGATGCACTCACCGGGACACTCCTCGGCCGATTCGATCACGTCTTCGATAAGTGCGTCGGGCACGCGCGCCAGACCCCTTGCGCCGTCCGGTGCGTCCTCCCCGTCGAACACGACGGTTTTCCCAAAGTGTTTTGATTCCTCTTTGACGACCCAGAGTCCATCATCCCGCCCGACGAACACGTCTGGGGTTATCTCTTCGCAGATTCCGTCACCGGTGCAAAGGTCCTGATCGATCCAAACCATCAGCTTGGTTGCGTCGGCCATGCCCCCAAGTTAGATGACTTCGGTGGCTCTACCCAACTCATGACACAATCAGGGGATGGAGCAAGCACTAGAAGACCTCAGGGCCCTGATCGGCCAGGAGATTGGCGTTTCCGGCTGGATGGAAATCACCCAGGAGAGGATCAACGCCTTTGCTGAGGCAACCAATGACCATCAGTTCATTCATGTCAATCCAGAACTGGCGGCCCAGACACCTTTCGGGGGTACGATCGCCCACGGCTATCTGACGCTGGCCCTCGTAGTGCCGTTGACGTCTGAGGTGGAGATGCCGGTTGGCAACCCGATGATGGGGATCAACTATGGATCAGACAAGATCCGGTTTCCGGCACCAGTGCCCGTCAATTCCCGCATCAGGGCACGGGTGGCGATCGACGACGTGACCGAGGTGCCAGGTGGCATCCAGGTGAAACGGACGGTGACCATGGAGATTGAGGGCCAGGAAAAGCCGGGAATGGTCGCCGAGACTCTGGTCCGGCTCTACTACTGAGCCTCACCTCTGGCCGTGGCGAGCTGTTTGGCCATCCCCGATTTCATCTCGGCCAGGTCGGTCGACACACAGCTGACCTGGAATCCATGTTGTTCGGCAGTTCGGGTCGCCAAGCCCGAGCTTGTGTGTAGCCCCGCCAGCTTGTCATGAGCAAGCGCTCCCGACACCACGGCATCAAAGGCGCTTCGCATCTCACCGGAGATTGGGTGTGAGCCATCGAAGACCGACACCACATCGGGCGCAGGTACTCCTCCGACCGAAAGGCCCAGGTCGGCAGGCCCGACGTAGAGCCAGTCGACTCCGTCGACCGCAGCGATGGCCTCAGCATTAGCAACAGCTTCGGCGGTTTCGATCTGGACAGCGCAGACCGGACGGTATTCAGGGTCGACCGCACTCAACCGTGGTGTTCGGATTCCATACGAGCGAGTTCCGGCCGGGGCATATCGACAAGCCGCCACGGCCCGTTCGGCGTCGTTGGCTGTGTCGACCATCGGAACCATCACACCGGCTGCGCCGAGGTCGAGAGCCCGCCCGATGTCAGTTGGGGAGTTCTGAGCCACTCGCACCATCCCGGGCACGTCATAGAGCCTCATCGTCGAGAACATGTGTGTGGTCATCTGGCTGACATCGATGCCATGTTGGGCGTCGAGACACAAGAAGTCAGGTGACAATTGCGCTGCGTGTTCGATGACGGCCAGGTCGGATGTTGCACACCAGAACCCGTGGATTGGGCCTGGCGGGCGTAGGTCGCGAGTCATCGGGTGGTCGACACTAACCCAGCGATGCTCAACCTCAGGACAGGGAGCGACCACCGCCGACGACGACGACGTGGCCGGTGATGTACGACGACAGTGGTGTGAGGAGAAACCAGACCACGTTTGCGATCTCCTCAGGGGACCCCATCCTCTCGAGGGGAA
>JBAVIK010000035.1:0-7516 GCA_049686815.1 Acidimicrobiia bacterium
GCCGAGAGGGATCCAGCGGTTGACATTGTTGACCGGTTCGAACAAGAACACGATAAGCAGCAGCAGGAGGATGATGCCTGCCGCAAACGGGACGATTGCCTTGTACTCGCGGTAGTCGATATTGGAGGCCACCATGAAAATGATCAGTCCGGCGGCAACGAAGATCATCTGACGCTCCATCGAGAAGGTCCCCGAAGCCCGGGTAGCCGAATAGATCATCAACAACCCAAATCCGGACAACGCCAGCATGGTGCCAAAGAGGATCCAGTCGGACCGATTTCCTCGACGAATAACCGCAACTTCTCGAAGACGTGTCATCAAGGTCATCAGTCGGCCTCTTCACCCTCAACGATGGGGGTGGGCTCGTTGCCCATCAGGTGCTGCAGGATGTGTCTGGCGACAGGTGCTGCAACCCTGCCACCCGAGCCACCTTCCTCAATGAGGACAGCGACCACATATTTCGGGTTGTCGATCGGAGCAACTCCGACAAACCACGCGTGGTTGTCACGATTGGCCGACGACTGGCCAGTTCCGGTCTTGCCACCAATCAACTCGAGCCCCGGCCCAAAATCTGCAAATGCAGCACGCGCCGTGCCACTGCTCACCACCCTGCCCAGATCGGTCAATAGCTCCTGGCGGGTGAACGAGCTGATCGGGAGAGTGTCAACTAGCGGCGAATCGATTTCTCGTACCAACTCTCCGTTGGAATCGAGTATTCGTGCCACCACTCGTGGTTCTCTGACTTGCCCGCCGTTGACCAACGCCGCGTAGGAAACCGCCACCTGGAGTGGAGTGGCAGTAAAGGCACCTTGACCGATCGCAAAATCCATCAGGTCTCCGCCGAGAAACGGGCTGCCGAGCTCGAGTCGTGATGGGTCGAGCCGGGGTGGCTCATCCGGGTTCTCTAGTTGGAACTCCTTCCACTCCTCGAACAAATCGCGAGTGGGCACGACCCCGGCCGCCTCGTTGCTCAGATCGATACCGGTAGGTGAGCCATAGCCCACGTCCTTGGCCCAGTCCTGGATGACATTCTCTCGACTCGTCTCCTGGAAGGCCTGCCATGTGCCAAGGGCTACCGACCAGAAGTAGATGTTGCACGACTGCTCGAGCGATCCGTGGATGTCGCGCCACCCGATGTCTCTCGGGTAGTACCAATCGCGTTTGATCTGGACAGAGCCGTCGGCCAGATCAGGGAGCTGAAGACTGCCATCACAGTGAATGAGCCGGTCGTCGGCATTGACACCTTCGATTTCCCGAGGGAATGGAAGGTTCTCCTGTTCGATGACGGTATAGGTGATCGCCTTGAAAGTGGATGCCGGCGGGTACAAACCGCTTATCGAGAGGTTGTTGAAAGCCTTGGAGTCGTTCAGGGCCGCAAAGGTCGACTCGTCGATCCCGGCAACAAACAGCTGGGGATCGAAATCAGGCACCGAGGCAAGAGCCAAGACCTCGAAGGTTTGTGCGTCCAGGACGACAGCCGCTGCCCGTTGGGTGACGGTGAAGACGTCCTCACCTTCGGCGCGGTCCACGTCTTTGACCGCGTTGGACAGTGCGATCCCCTCTTCCAAAGCCAGCTCGACGAGCTGCTGGGTTTCCAGATCGATGGTGAGCTCGAGAGAATCGCCGAGCGAAGGTTCGATCGGAGGTCGCTGATCGATGATCTCGCCGCGCCGGACTCGATACTCGAGGACTCCCGAGGTTCCCTGGAGGAATTCGTCGTAAACCTTCTCAACACCAAGCTTTCCGATCCTGACATTCCGATCGAGATTTTGGTTCTCCTCGAGATCTGCTTCGTCGGGCAATCCGAGATGGCCGATCACATGGGCCAGAGTCGGTCCTGAGAGATAGACCCGTTCCGGGACCTTCACTATCTCGACTCCGGGCAAGTCATCAAGTTGTTCGTTGATTTGGTACGCGATCTCATTTGAGACGGTTGCCACCTGGAAACGCCCGTTGATCTCTGCCTCTTCGTACATCTGATCGAGCTCAACCGGATCGATCGCGAGCAGAGCCGAAAGACGTTGGATCAGATCCGTTCTTTCGTCTGGCTGGACGAATGTTCGGTCAATTTCCACGGCAGGGACCATGCGACTGGTCGCCAGAAGGGTGCCATTGCGATCGAAGATGGCTCCTCTGGGTGCCTGTGTGGTCTTCCGAATCCAGGTCTGTTCTTCGGCTGCCTGGGCGATCGCAGGGCCTTCTGCTACCTGAACGAACCAGAGCCGCAGACCGAGAACCGAAAACATGGCGATGAAAGCCAGGCCAAGGATGCTGAGCCTTATTGCAAACTTCACGAGAACCTGAACGCTGCCGCGTCTCCGTTGACAACCCTCACAAAGAGGGGCCCAAGGACTCCTGCCAGAATCATGTTGGCCAATGGCACGACGACGAGTCGGGTGGCGACATCGGACCCAAGGAGACTGCTCTGGCCGAACACGGTTCCTACCAAAACAAGGAGGACCACCCCGAAGAGGCTCAAGATTCCCACCCATATCGCAATGGCGAATCTGCCTATCTCGGCACGTTCCCGGGTCCGCAAAGCGGCATAAGCAACCAAAGTGAAAACGACCGCTCTGAGACCGAGAAGCGAAGAGCCGAGCAAATCGATGAGGAGCCCCGAAGCAAAGGCGGTTGCCAGGACCAACTCGGGTCTAACTCGGGTCAGGGCAAGGAGAATCGTCACAAGCATCACCAGATCAGGCGATATGAAGCGTATCTGCCCGAACAACGTAGTTTGGATGACCACGGCGATGACCAGAAGTGTCGCCACGATGAGACCCCTTGGAACCCGCATCAGCCGCCCTCGCCCGATGTCGTGGAGCTCCCCGACTCGGTGGTAGTAGTGGTCTCGGGCACCGGAACCACGAGGTCGTCTTCGGTGACACTTATCGGGTCAGGTGGCCAGGCAAGGACTACTACGAGACGCAAAGTGTCAGGATCGACGTACGGGGCAACAGTCGTGCTCAGCGCATCCACAGACGACGGAGCCGCGTCGGCCACCACCTCCCCCACCGGCAGGCCCGCCGGGTAACTCGCGGAAACCGCCGATGTGACGATCCGGTCGCCGGCCAGGACTGGCTCACGGGCATCCAACACCTCAAGTCGCATCTCTGCCGAGCCCGGTTGAGACTGCAACGTCCCAATTTGATCGCCGACCGTGACAGTTAGACCTTGCCGACTGGCCGTGATCGGGACGATCGTCGCACTGCCGCGGGTTACGTCTTTGACAGTGCCGACGACATATCCGAAGGTATCGACCACAGGCTGACCGACCGCAATCCCACTTGACGTCCCTTTGTTGATGATCAATGCTGCATCGAACGCGTCTGGTCGTCCGATGACATTCGCCACCGTTCGGCCCAGATCGTCACCTGCGGTCTCGAGGTCGTAGAGCTGTTCGAGAAGCTCCAGACGCGCCAGTTGGTCTTGGATGCCGATGATCGCCGCCAACAGTTCGGCATTCTCTCCACGTAACGCCTGATTCTCCTCACGTAGCCCGGCGACGTTTGACAATGAATCGACGAGGTCTGCGACCGGATTCACCACGTAGGAAGCGCCCTTCTGCAGTGGTGCCACCAGTGTCTGTGTTCCGGAGCGAAGGACACCGACGACGCCACCCCCTTCAAGCCGGACGTCGAACGTCATCAACAAAACACCCAAGACCACCAGAGTGACCAGTGTCGGGAGGATTCGGCCGCGTGGCTCGTTATTGAGCATGACGGAGACGGAGTGGGGAACTCACGGCCGGGCGGACGACGCCAGCACCGAGTGCAACGCGTCAAACTCCTCCAGGCACTTCCCCGAGCCGAGCACCACCGATTGCAGCGGCTTTGCAGCCGTGACGATGGGCATCCCCGTCTCATGAGCTAGACGATGGTCCAGCCCGACCAATAGTGCTCCCCCTCCAGTGAGCACGATTCCTCGCTCCACAATATCGGCGGCCAGTTCCGGTGGCGTCTTGTCGAGCGTGTACTTGACGGCATCGACGATCGACTGCGTCGGCTCCTCGATCGCCTCGCGTATCTCCGGGCTGGACAAGAGGATCGTCTTGGGAAGACCGGTGATCAGGTCTCTACCCCGCACTTCGGCTGATGGTTCGTCGGCATAGGGCCAAGCCGAACCGACTGCGAGCTTCAACTGCTCAGCAGTTCGCTCACCCACCAACACGTTGTGCTCCTTTTTGATCCAGTCGATGATTGCTGTGTCGAGCTCGTCGCCACCGACCCGGATTGACCGTGAAACGACGATTCCGCCAAGTGATATGACGGCGACCTCCGTTGTGCCACCACCGATATCAACGACCATCGAGCCTGAGGGCTCACCAATGGGAAGACCGGACCCAATCGCCGCAGCCATCGGCTCTTCGATCGTGTAGGCACGTCGTGCGCCCGCGTGATAGGCGGCTTCCTCCACTGCTCGTCTCTCGACCGGAGTGATGCCTGATGGGACGCATACGACGATTCTCGGCCGCGCCCACTTCCGACGGTGGACTTTCTGAATGAAGTAGCGAAGCATCTTCTCCGTGATATCGAAATCGGCGATCACTCCGTCGCGCAGTGGCCTGATAGCCGTGATGTTGGCCGGTGTCCGTCCGATCATCCTTTTGGCTTCCATGCCGACGGCAAGGGCTTTGCTGTTCTGTGAATTGATCGCCACCACCGATGGCTCGTTGAGAACTATCCCGCTTCCGCGGACATATACGAGCGTGTTGGCGGTGCCAAGATCAATGGCCATGTCCTGGCCAGCAAAAGAAAACAGGGTTTCAGCCATGGCTGAGTTTGACTCCCGGGCAGACCCTTGGATTGTAGGTGCCTGAGCGTATCTGTGCGATCAGGATCCTGGCTGAGGGGCGGTGGTCGCCTACTCGTCCGTCCTACCGCAGGGCTAGCCAAAGAAGATTTTCAATTCGCGAGCTGCGCTTTCCGGTCCGTCGGAACCATGAACGAGGTTATTGGTGACAGCAAGGCCGAAGTCACCTCGAATAGTCCCGACCTCCGCCTGTTTCGGATCGGTTGCTCCCATGAGAATGCGACTCACGGAGATCGCATCCTCACCTGACCATTCCATCGCGACCACCGGAGCGGATGTTATGAACTCGAGCAGCTCAGGGAAGAACGGCTTGTCCACATGCTCGGCGTAGTGGCGCCGGGCCAGAGCCTCGTCGATCTGAAGTTTGCGGATTTGCTCGAGTTCGAGACCCTTCCGTTCGAAGCGGGAGATGATCTCGCCGACAAGACCTCTACTCACTCCGTCGGGTTTGACCATGGTGAAGGTGTGTTCAATGGACATAGACCTGAGAGGCTATCCCCAGCTACTCAATTGGGCGAAGTCGTCAAACGAGAAGTGCCCGGGCCTCACCAACCAGGTACAGAGATCCAGTCACCAACACCGCGCCGTCCGGACCCGCCTCGGCCCGGGCCATGTCGATTGCAGACTCGACCGAGTCGGCGACGAGCACGGGCGCGTCCACGATTGTTGCAACCCTCTCGGCCAGTTCGGCCGCCGGTACAGCCCTCTTTTCCTCTACCGCCGTCGTCACCACGCCTTCAACAATGGGAGCAAGACGCTCGACCATGAGCTCAACGTTCTTATCACCCATGACCCCGAGCACCAGTTGCCAGCGGGTCGTGGGGAACTCTTCTTTTAATGCCTCGACTGCCGAGGTGACCCCATCAGCATTGTGAGCACCATCAACCATGACCATGGGCCCGGTTGAGAGACGCTCGAGGCGGCCCGGTATGGTGATAGCGCGAGCGGCGTCCCTCACCGCGGCTGGATCGAGTTTGTGCCCGACGAGTGCCTCGGAGGCAGCGACGGCCGTGGCGAAGTTCACGAGTTGATGCCGTCCGTGCAGCGGCAGGAAGATCTCGTCATAAGTGTCCTCAGCGCCATCGATCGAGGTCAACCATCCGGAGACTCCTCGTTCTGACTCCGCAACCTTGAAGTCGGTTCCGTACCGGCGATGCTGAATCCCCAGGTCCCGACTCGTCTTGTTGGCTACTTCGAGAGCTTCTTCCGGTAACGGCCCGGTGATAAGTATCGAATTCAGACCGGCTATGGCCAGTTTCTCGCCTGCGATGGATTCGATGTCATTGCCCAGGTACTCGGTGTGATCCACGCCAATTGAAGTGACGACGCATACCTCCGCGTCCACGATATTCGTCGCGTCCAGCCGACCACCAAGACCAACTTCGATGACACCGGCGTTCACCGCCTTTTCGGCGAAGAACGCAAAAGCCGCCGCAGTGGTCAACTCAAAATAGGTGTTCGGCTCCGATTCCATTGACTCTCTGATGTCGGCAAAGGCAGCCACATCTTGGACAGCCAAGGCAAACTCCTCAGCAGTGGCGGTACGCCCATTTACAGCGAGACGCTCCTCGACTCGCTCCAGGTGTGGGGAGATGTAGGTACCCGTGGTCAGATCATGGGCAACGAGAATGAGAGTCGTCATCCGCGAGGTGCTGGTCTTGCCGTTGGTTCCGGCAATGTGGACGACCGGATATCCCTCGTCGGGTCGACCCATCATCTCGAGCAGCTCTGATATCCGCGCCAATCCAGGTTGGGCCCCGCGCCCGATATGAGCGTCGAGATATGAAACGGCTTCGGTGTAATTCATGAGAGGGCCCCGGAAGATTACTCCCGGGACCCTCTCTCCCTGTCCGTGGACCGGATTAGGTCAGGACGATCTCCGCACACCCGGCGGTGCGGTGACTGTCGTGATTCTGAATTGTCAGTCTTCAGCTCGACGCGTTGCCAATAGCGCCAGACCTCCTGCCGCGATGAGGGCTAAGGCGAGCAACGCCGGTGTGCCACTCTCAACACCCGTGAACGGGAGCTGATCTGTCGGCTCGACCTCTACTGGAGGCGTCGTGGGAGCGGCGGTGATGCTGGTCGGCAGCACCTCGTCACACGAGTCTGCAACGCCACTTTCTTCGAGGATGGTGACTTCCTGGTCTGAGTCCATCACAACCACCTCATAAGACTCACCAGCAGGAACGGTGACGGTCACCGTTGCACCTGGCAGCACTTCCCCGGTGTTGGTCCCCGAATCCCAGGAGATATCGACGTAGACGGTCTCGTCGCTGATGTTGTCCACACTCACCTCGAACTGTGATGTCCCCTCATCACAACTCGCGTTGACCTGGGGAAGTGAGGGCACCTCCGTGGTCGGCGGTGTAGTCGTCGGCGGTGTAGTCGTCGGCGGTGTAGAACACGCCTCCTGGGTCACATTCAGCGTGAAGGAATACTCTCCGCTTTGCCAGTTTGGGCTGAACGGTGAGCTCACGTTGTTGTAGACGGGCTGGTCAGCGTCGTCGTAGGCATCCACCTCGACATACAGGGTGTGACTCTCGGTGTCGTCCCACGACCCCGAATTGTCATAGTTAATCCAATTGGTCGACGTGATGGGTGTCCCACCATCGACGATGATGGTGATGTCGGCTCCTGCCCCATAGTTGTTGAGATCGACCTCCCAACCGTCACAATCCCAGCCGACGGTCCCGTTGTGAGCTTGTGC
>JBAVIK010000036.1:0-8830 GCA_049686815.1 Acidimicrobiia bacterium
GGCCTACCCCACGGAGGTGACGGTCATCTACTCGAGCGCACCGTTAGACGCGCTCATCGACTACTACGAGGACGATTCATTGGCCAACGGTGGTGTCGGATTCGATCTATTCCCGGACGGACGGCAGTGGGACGTCCAGGGAATCGAAATCAGTGTCACTTCGGTGGATCGAGTGACTCATCCGAACCGCCCGGAGGGTGTGGTCTTGTTTGTTCGCCTTGGCGGCTAGACCCTCAAACTGTCACGTACTCCGTCGGACTCTTCTCGAATGCTGCCTTGCATCCCGGTGCACAGAAGTAATACGTCTCGCCTGCGTGCTCGGTGATCCACCGCGCCGACGCCACGTCGACTTCCATGTTGCATACCGGGTCAATCGCGGTGTGATGAGTGAGTTGAGGAACGGGCCATCCTTCGAGCTCACCAGCAGCTCGACGTTTCACCAGATCGGCGATGATCCCCACTCCGATTTCCCGATGTTCCACTTTGCCAAGGTCGATCCCGGCGGGTGCATGGACCCGCTGCAGGTCTGCCTCGCTCGTCCCGCGGTCGCGTAGATATCCAAGAACCGTCATGGCCCGCTTAGCCGAAGCGACCAACCCGATGTAGCCGGCTTCTGTGCTCAGGGAAGCCTCCAAGGCTGGCTCATCGAAATGGCCTTGGGTGGCCACAATGACCGCCGCGGACCGAGTTATGTCTTGTGGGAAGTCGAGGTTCTCATCGAGAGCAGTGACTCTCCAGCCGAGGGCGCCCGCGAGCTCCTGCAGCGTCTCGACTGCAGGTGAAGACCCGACGACGACCAGATATGGCTGCGGAAGCATCGGTTCCAAGAAGACCTCCATGGCACCTTCCGATGTACAGGATATCGGGACAGTTATGACATCGGTCCGCGCTGCGGCTGCGATATCCTCATCGCTTCCGAGGAAGAGGAGACGGGATTTACCATCACTCAAAGCCTCCATGGCTTCACGTAACACCACCGGCTCGGCGCAGGCTCCCCCGATCCAGCCGGTGACCGTGCCATCGGTCTGGATGATTGCCGTGGAGCCGCGTTTGCCCGAGGAGGGACCCCGCGCCCAGACGACGGTCGCAGTGAGAAACGGCTGATGTTGACGGCTCAATTCCGCCGCCAGCACCAGCAGTTCTCGATTCATGTCGTGGTGGCACCTTGCATGGCGTGCCAGACTCGATCGGCCGAAACAGGCATGTCGATGTTGCGGACTCCGGTGTGCTCAAGAGCATCGATGACGGCGTTGACGTATGCCGCCGGCGAGCCAACCGTCGCCGATTCGCCTACACCTTTGGCGCCTATCGGATGATGCGGAGATGGTGTCACTGTCTCGCCGAGCTCGAATCTCGGTGTTTCCCAGGCAGTCGGCACCAGGTAATCCATGAAGTTCGACCCGAGACAGTTCCCGGATTCATCGAAAGTTATGTACTGCATCGATGACATGGCGAAGCCCTCGGTGAGCCCACCGTGGATTTGTCCCTCGACGATCATTGGATTGATCTTCACGCCACAGTCGTCAACGGCAACCATCCTCCGAACCTTCCACTGCCCGGTCCCGGGATCGATGTCGACTACGACGATGTAGGTCCCAAACGGGTATGTCATGTTGGGCGGGTCGTAGTAGTTGACTCCCTCCAGCCCTGGCTCCAGTCCGGGGGGCGGGTTGGTGTATGCGGCAAAGGCCACGTCCTGAATGGTCACCGAGCTGTCAGGGCTTCCGGCCACGCTGAAGACGCCATTGTCGAATTCGATATCGGCGTCGGATGCCTCTAGCAAGTGGGCAGCTATCTTCTTGGCTTTCTCCCGAAGGGTTCGCGAGATCACCGCCGTAGCAGCACCGGCAACTGGGGTGCTTCGAGATGCGTAGGTCCCCAGCCCGTAAGGGGTGTTGTCGGTGTCTCCCTCGACGACCTTGATGTCGGCTGCCGGGATCCCGAGTTCCTCGGCCACGATCTGAGCAAAAGTCGTCTCATGACCCTGTCCCTGGCTTTTCACGCCGAGCTTGAGGATTGCCTTCCCGGTGGGGTGAACTCTCAACTCCGCGGAGTCGAACATCTTGAGCCCGAGAATGTCGTAGTCCTCACCATGGCCGGCCCCGACTACTTCGGTGAAGCTAGCCATGCCAATTCCAACAAGACGGCCCTCTTTACGCGCCTGCTCTTTCTCGGCCTGAATGTCGTCGTACCCGATCATCTCCATTGCGAGACGCATCGCCTTCTCATAGTCACCGGAGTCGTAGACGAAGCCGGTTGGAGAAAGGTAAGGGAACTGATCGGGCTGGATGAAGTTCTTCGCGCGGAATTCGGCAGGGTCCATCCCGATTTCGTAGGCGGCGTTCTGAACCAGACGTTCGATCATGTATGACGCCTCGGTGACTCGGAACGAGCACCGGTAGGCGACACCACCTGGAGCTTTGTTGGTGTACGCACCTTTGGTCGTGACGTATGCCGTCGGGTAGTCGTAGGACCCGGTGACGATGTGGAACAAGCCGGCGCGAAACTTTGTGGGCTGGGCGTCGGCATAGAACGCTCCCTGATCAGAGATCATGTCGACCTTCAGACCGAGGATTTTGCCTTCGCTGGACACGGCCAGCGACCCATTCATGTAGTAGTCGCGAGCAAATCCGGTCGAGATCAGGTTTTCCGTTCTCGACTCGATCCACTTCACCGGTTGTCCAATCACCAGAGACGCCGCAGTAGCCACGACATATCCGGGGTAGACGGGAACCTTGTTGCCAAACCCACCTCCGATGTCGGGGGAGATGATCCGGATATTCTGTTCGGGCAAACCGGCTACCAGGGCAAACACGGTCCGATGCGCATGGGGAGCCTGCGATGTCATGTATATCGTCGCCTGTCCCGTGGCCGAGTTGACGTCTGCAATAACCCCACATGTCTCCAACGGCGCCGGATGCGACCTTGGGTAGTGAGTCTCCAACGAGACCACAGTGTCGGCGGCTTCGAAGGCGGCGTCCACGGCAAGCTTGTCACCGGATTCCCACTCGTAGCAGAGGTTGGACGTCTGGTCCTCTTTGTCGTCCCGAATCAAGGGGGCATCGTCTTCGAGGGCACGTTGTGGGCTGACGATGGGCTCCAGGTCCTCGTATTCGACATCGATGAGGCGGGCCGCGTCCTCAGCCGTGTATCTGTCCGAGGCGATCACAGCCGCGATCTCCTGACCCTGAAAGCGCACCTTGTCGGTAGCCAGGACGGCTTGGGTATCCCCGGAGAGGGTCGGCATCCAAGCCAGGTTGTAGTTGGCTAGGAGTGCCCCGGTGACCACTGCGACCACACCCTCGACCGCTTCGGCGGCCGAGGTGTCGATCGAGACGATCCGAGCGTGGGCTAGCGGACTCCGATGAATGGCCATATGGAGCATGCCGGGAAGTTCGATGTCGTCCACGTAGTTCCCGCGACCTTCGACAAAACGCGCGTCCTCGACTCGACGTCGACTGTGACCCAACCCACCGATCTCTGGCGGTGTGTGTGGCTTGTGTTCGGTGGTGGTCATCAGTTCGAGCCCTCTCGTGTTGCTTCGGCAGCCGCCTGGATTGATTTCACGATGTTCATGTAGCCGGTGCAGCGACACAGATTGCCCGAGATCGCCCATCGCACTTCGTCTTCGGTTGGTGCCGGGTTCTCTTCGATGAACGCCGTTCCGACGAGCATCATCGCAGGAGTGCAGAACCCGCACTGGAGACCGTGGTGCTCTTTGAAGGCCTGCTGCATGGCCGAGAGCTCACCGTTCTGTTTGAGTCCTTCGACTGTCGTTATCGATCTGCCGTTGGCTTGCACCGCGAACACGGTGCACGACTTCACCGGTGTGCCGTCGAGCAGAACAGTGCAGACACCACAGCTGGTGGTGTCGCAACCCACATGCGTTCCAGTTAGGGCGAGAGTCGTTCGGATGAAGTCGACGAGCAGCAGCCTGGGCTCCACGTCGGCAGACTTCTCCACACCGTTGACAGTCACCGTGACGTTCATGTCTGACCTCCCTGCGCGATCTTCAAGGACTCGGTGAGGCCCCTCTCAGTGAATACCCCGACAACGTGACGTTTGTAGTCGGCACTTCCCCTCGTATCAGACGCCGGGTCACATGCCGTCGCAGCTATTCGCCCCGCCTCGGCAAATAGATCGCGACCGGGATCTTGTCCGATGAGAGCTGCCTCTGCGTCAGTGGCCTTGAGGTTGTGGGCGTATACCGACGTGAGGGCGATGCCGGCCGCCGCGATCTTGCCGTCTTCCCCCAGCTCGAGGCAGGTCGCAACACCCACAGTCGCGTAGTCGCCAACCTTGCGTTCCAACTTCTGGTAGTTGCCGCCCCCTCGATCCGAGTGAGCTTTGACGGTCACCGATGTGAGCATCTCATCGGGCTGACACGATGTCGAGAACATGTCGACCAGGAAGTCGTCTATATCGACCGTTCTCGATCCGTTGGCGCTAGTCAGTTCGACCTGAGCCCCGCAAGCCAACATCACCGAGGCCCAGTCACCTTCCGGGTCGTGATGGGCCAGTGAGCCGACGAGGGTTCCGAGATTGCGGACGATCGGATCGGCTACCCAAGGAGCGGCACTGGCCACAGTGTGGTTGCCTTTCGCAACATCGGAGTTCACCACATCGTTGTGACGCGCCAGCGCGCCGAATGTTATGTGTCCGTTGGTCCTCTCGATGCCGTCGATCCCGGGTATCCGGTTGATGTCTACCAGGGTGCCGGGTGAGGCGAATCGGAGCTTCATCATCGGGATGAGGCTCTGTCCGCCTGCGAGAATCTTCACCTCGTCGCCGCGTTCGGCCAGTATCGACAATGCGGCATCGAGACTCTCCGGCGCGAGGTAATCGAACTTTGAGGGATACATCCCGTCGCTCCTCTACTGGTGGGTTCTCGAAACCTAGCGAATCAAAGTCGAGGGTGTAGTCAGCGGATCCCGGCCACTGACTCGAGAAGTCTCACCACGCCTTTGAGGTCTGCCACGCTTGCCGCCGGGAGCAAATGGTCGATGTGGGGCAACACAGCCTGCATACCTCTGGTTGCAGGCTGGTAGTCGGCCCTTGCCGCCAGTGGGTTCAACCACAGAATGCTGTGGACCGAGCGAGAGAGCCGCGCCATCTCCTCAGCCAGCAAGGTCGGGTCTCCACAATCCCAACCGTCAGAGAGGATCATCACCACAGGACCACCCCGAGCCATCCTTCGACTCCACGCTCGGTTCCACTCGTGGAGCGCTTCGCCGATTTTGGTGCCACCTGACCAGTCGGTGACACTGTGCGCCGTTCGCTCCAGAGCGTCAGCGGTGTTCCTTCGCGAAAGATCTTCGGTGATCCTGGTCAGCGAGGTCGAGAACGTGAAGGCTTCCACGTGGCGGAGTCTCTGTTGGGCAGCGTGGGCGAATACCAGGAACATCTCGGCGTAGCGGTCCATCGACCCGGAAATGTCAGCAATGACGATCAACGGTCGCTGCCGAAGTCGTCGGCGGCGTGTCTCGATTTGGATCAGATCGCCTTCGGGTCCGACGGACTTTCTGAGCGTTCTTCTCAGGTCAGGTCGTCGGCCGTGCGAATCGTGTAGCCAGCGACGGGTCTTGAAGTCCGAAGGCTGCCATCTCATCGCCAACACCAGGCGGCGGGCCTCGGCGGCATCATTCTCATCCAGGTCAGCGAAGTCTCGAGTCGCCACGTTTTCGATAGCGGATGTGCCCACCTGGGCAGTGGTCTCCTCCTTCTCGCCGTCGTTGTAGGTCTGGATTAGGGGCATGGACGACTTGGAGGCGGCTAGATCCGAATGTTGCTCTGCGGTTGCCGTGTATGGCCGCGACCGCTCGAAGAAGTTCTTGAACTCCTCGTCAAAGGGGGCCCGTTGCGCCGGCTCGGTGATCGCTAGAGCGCGCAGAGCTGCCCGGACCTGCTCTTCTCTGGCGGCGTCGATCAACATGATGGCTCGAGCCATGTCGGACACCTGATCCGGTGTCACCGTCATCCCTCGGGCGCGAAGAGTCTCAGCGAAGTAGGCGAGGTCCCTGACGGGCCCCTTGGTCATCCGACGAGAGTCTCGAGGCCGCTGTCGCGTACCGCGTCGATATCGTCTTTGTATTTCAGGACGACACCCAGCGTCTGATCCACGACCTCGGGGGTCAACTCACCTGATTCGAGCAGACGGAGCGACTCCGCCCAATCCAGTGTCTCTGCGACACCGGGCGGTTTGAACAAGTCCATTGCTCGAAGCCGGGTCATGGCCTTGGCAAGACTCATGGCGAGATCGACCTCCACTCCGGGAACCTTGCGGCTGACTATCGACGCCTCCCGGTCGGCGTTCGGGTAGTCGATCCAGTGATAAATACACCGGCGCTTGAGAGCGTCATGGATCTCACGGGTCCTATTCGACGTGAGAACCACGATCGGGGGCGCTTCGGCCTTGACCGTTCCGATCTCGGGGATCGACACTTGGAAATCGGATAAGAGCTCTAGCAGGAATGCCTCGAACTCCTCGTCGGCCCGATCGAGCTCGTCGATCAGGAGGACTGGGCGATGTCCCCCCTCCGTAGCCTCGATCGCCTGGAGAAGCGGTCGCGCGATCAGGAACTCGCGACTCATGATGTCCCTGGCCTGCGCCGAGGTTCCCTCGCCCCTGGCCTCGAGAAGCCTGATTTCCATCATCTGGCGGGCGTAGTCCCACTCGTACAGCGCCTGGCCAACGTCGAGGCCTTCGTAGCACTGGAGCCTTATCAACGGCTGTTCCGTCATCATCGCCAGTGTTTTGGCCACTTCGGTCTTTCCGACACCGGCCTCCCCTTCGAGGAAGAGGGGTCGACCGAGCTGCAGGGCGAGATGAATAGAGACCAGGAGGTCAGGCCCGGCGAAGTAGTTCAGGTGGTCGAGCCTCGCGGCAAGCTCATCCATTGTTGAGGGAATCACCGGGCCAGATTAAGCCCCGTCGCTCAGATGTGCCGCTTTGCGTGCTGCACGCTCCGAACGCGCTTGTCTGATCACCAGTTCTGGATCGATCTCGGCGATGTCGGGTGCGAATCTGATTGTTGTCGGCCCGGGACCGGTCGTGTAATGACTTCCAGCGTCGTCGCGGAGGAGGAATCTGCTGTCGACCAGCTCGCGTCTGATTGTCAGCTCATCGAGTCGGGCTCGCTCACAGACGGTGTCGATCCAGTGTCTTAGATGGACATTGATCTCTGGCTCGCTGTATGTGGTCCCGTCCTTCATCCACAGGGTGGCGCTGGCAAGGAGAATGTGAAGGTCGCGTTGTTTCTTGGGGAGACCATCACCGCCGTTGATGCATAGGGAGACCAAACGGTTTCGGAATGCCGCTGCGCTGACCTCGACGCTCATTTCAAACTGGGCCCGGTGTGGCCGGGTTCGCGATGCACATTGTCCGGGTCGCTTTCTCCCCTACGCATGGCTTGTCGTGTTTTCACGCTCGAGGAGTTGGACCACGTTGCCGTCTGGGTCCTGAAACGTGATGAATCTCGCTACGCCGGTGTTGGTGATGGACGGGTCGACAGGCGTGATCTCCAGGTCTGCGAGACGCGCAATCTCGTGTTCGAGGTCTGCCACCCGGAATGCAACGGTTGCAGTCGATCCGCTCTTCGCCCCGACCCCTTCATGCAGGGCAAAACGGGTTTCACCATCAACATGCATCGTTTGCCAGCCACCAAAACGGGGACCAGGGTCGATGCCAAATCGTCTGTACCATTTGGCTGCCTGCTCTACCTCGGACACCCAGACGAACACAGTGTCAACTTGGAACGCCATGATGTGACGCTACTCCCGGGCCAACGGCTGAGATCGAGTTGTTGCGCGAGACGTCATAACCTATGTGGTGATGTTTGACACGCTCAGCCAACGCTTCGAATCGGTCTTTTCCGGCCTGAGGTCCAAAGGTCGACTATCGGAGAAAGACATCGATGCGGCTCTTCGTGAAGTGCGACTCGCCCTTCTCGAAGCGGATGTGAACGTGGCCGTGGTCCGTTCCTTCCTCGCCAGGGTCAAGGAGAGGGCCCTGGGCGAGGATGTGTAGAAGTCGGTAACTCCTGGCCAGCAGGTGATCAAGATCGTTCACGAGGAGCTGGTAACAACCCTCGGAGCCGAGACGGTGGGGCTGGCCAAGACTTCGCCACCTCTGGTGGTCCTCATGGTTGGGCTGCAGGGCTCGGGAAAAACCACAACCTCCGCCAAGCTTGCCAAGCACCTGAAAGAGTCCGGCCGTAAACCGTTGTTGGTTGCGGCCGACCTGCAGCGTCCTGCCGCAATCGATCAGTTGGAGAATCTGGGCGACCGCATCGAGGTGCCGGTATTCACCGATCGAAAGGCGAAGCCCGCCAAGCTGGTCAAGTCTGCTCTCAAAGACGCCGCGGCTACAGGCAGAGATGTTGTGATCGTGGACACCGCCGGTCGTCTTCAGATCGACCAGGACCTGATGAGTGAGCTGGCGGCAGTGCGCAAGAGTGCCGACCCCGATGAGGTGCTCCTGGTCGTGGATGCAATGACTGGTCAAGACGCGGTGAATGTGGCTGTTGGCTTCCGGGACCAGATTGGATTGACAGGTTTGATCCTGACCAAGCTCGACGGGGACGCTCGCGGCGGTGCCGCAATCTCAGCCAGGGAAGTCACCGGTGCACCGATCAAGTTCGCAGGTGTCGGTGAGACTCTGGGTGATCTCGAACCCTTCCACCCGGAGAGGATGGCTTCACGCATCCTTGGGATGGGCGACGTGATGACGCTCATCGAAAAGGCGGAGACCGCCTTCGATGAGGACGAGGCTGAGAAGACCGCTGCGAAATTGCAGAAGGGGGAATTCACCCTCGAGGACTTCCTCCAGCAG
>JBAVIK010000037.1:0-2771 GCA_049686815.1 Acidimicrobiia bacterium
CCGTTGGGCCCTCCGCTCGCCAGCGCCGCCAGAACGAGAAACCCGTAAGTTGGGGCAAGCGCAAAGGCAGTCAGCGTGACCATCCCCAAGATCAACACGTATCTAGTCGCTGCCATCGCGCCGATCCGATCGGTGAGTCTTCCGAAGAACGGCGACGACAACGCGCCGACGACCCCGAATGCTGTCACCAGGAGGCCGACCTGGGCCCGACTGATCTCAAAATCCACGATCAACTCGGCAGCGAGGACACTTGCCACTATCACCGGGAATGTGGCAATGGTCATCGTCGCCGCAGTGACCGCGCCGATTACGGGTCGGTTGAAGGACCGCATCGCCGGCAACCTAACTAGAGAGAGGTCAGATCGTGGCGTCGTAAGGTCTGGTTGGACGGGAGAAGACGAACCAGACGGCGTAGATTCCGACAGCCCCCAAGATCAGCCGCAGGAGGCCGCTGTCGGTGAGGAAGACGGCTGAGAGAGCAAGCGAGAAGGTGATCGCCAATGCCGCGAACCACTTCACCCGGACAGTGAGCCCGTACTCGCGATAGCCCTTGATCATCTTGCCAAAATATCGATGGTTGAGCATCCAGTCATGCATCCGCTCAGAGGACATCGAAAAGAAGAATGCAGCGAGGAGCACGAGGTCGAACGTGGGAATCCCCGGCAGGAAGCTGAGTGGCACCAGGCCAAGACATACAAACCCGAGCACGAGAAAGATTCCGCGAACGAGCGGGTTTCGCTTCTTCCGAGTCGCCGACCCGGGTGCAGGCGCGTCAACGGGCTGGGCCACGAGCGGAAACTATCGATGTGAGTTGGCGACGGCGAGTCGGCAAACTCAAGCGACTAATTTGCCGCGTACCGCTTTGAGGAAGGAGACAACGGGTGCCAATCGCCACACCTGAGAGATATCGAGAGATGCTGGACCGTGCCCGTGACGGTGGTTACGCGCTACCGGCCATCAACGCGACTTCGTCCACGACCATTCTCGCTGCCCTCGAAGGATTCGCCGAGGCAGAATCCGATGGCATCGTCCAGTTCTCATACGGCGGCGGTGAGTTCGCCTCTGGCCAGTCAAATCGGAACATGGCAGTCGGCGCCCGCGCCCTGGCCGAGTACGCCAATGTCGTGGCCCCGCAGTATCCAGTCAACGTCGCTCTCCACACAGACCACTGTCCGCCAGATCGCGTAGACGGCTTCGTTAGGCCGCTCATCGCAATGAGTGCAGACCGGAAGTCCAATGGTCTCGGACCACTCTTTCAGAGCCACATGCTCGATGCCAGCTCGCTGCCGATGGAGGACAATCTGGCACTGGCACACGACCTCCTTGCACTCTGCGCAGAGCTGGACATCATCCTCGAACTGGAGATCGGCATCGTCGGGGGCGTCGAGGACGCCACCGATCACAGTGACGTCGACCGTTCGAAGTTGTACACCTCACCCGAAGACATGGTGCGGGTCAGCGAGGTCCTGGGAACTTTCGATAGCGGTAGGTACCTGCTCGCGGCAGTGTTTGGCAACGTTCACGGTGTGTACAAGCCCGGTGCGGTCAAACTTGATCCAACGATCCTTCGTGACGGTCAGAAAGCAGTGACCAAACGGTTTGGAGACCAGGCCCTCCATTACCTGGTTTTTCACGGTGGATCGGGATCACTCGTAGAGGAGATTCATGAGGCCATCAGCTATGGCGTCGTCAAGATGAACATCGACACCGACACTCAATACGCCTATACCCGCCCCATCGTCAACCACATGTTGGTCAATTACGGGGGTGTATTGAAGGTGGACGGAGAGATGGGTGACAAGAAGGTGTACGACCCCAGGTCATACATGAGGGCGGGTGAGAGAGGCATGTCAACGCGAGTGTTAGCAGCGTGTGAAATGTTGAAATCCGCCGGAAAGACGCTCGACTAGTGGACCCGAGACACGAAACCTGGATCTCATCTGATCGCTTCGTTCCCAGGACCTTCGTCAGACCATTCGTCTACTTCACGAGGATCGAGGCGTCTTCGGGGATCGTGCTCCTGGTGGCCGCCATCGCAGCCATCATCTGGGCCAACAGTGGTTTTGCACGCGAGTACTTCGAAATCCTCGAAGCGCATATCACCATCGAGTTCTTCGGTTTCGAGTTCAGCGAATCCGTGCTCTACCTCATCAATGACGGTCTCATGGCGATCTTCTTCTTCGTGGTCGGCCTCGAGATCAAACGTGAGCTCGTCCTCGGAGATCTTCGAGATCCCCGAGCGGCGGCACTTCCCGTCATGGCGGCCTTGGGAGGAATGGTCTTTCCAGCCCTCATCTACGTCTTCCTCAACGTCGGCGCCAGCGGCGAGGCGCTCCGTGGCTGGGGCATACCCATGGCAACGGACATCGCCTTTGCGTTGGGGATCGTGGCCCTACTGGGGTCACGTGTCCCTTCCGGGGCGAAACTGTTCCTTCTGGCCATCGCGATCGCCGACGACATTGGTGCTATTGCGGTGATTGCCATCTTCTACACCGAGGACCTCAGCCCCGGCTACCTCGCCGCAGCCATCGCCGGGCTGGGAGTGATTTGGATTGCACAGCGGGTTGGGATCCGTTCCCTCGTTGTGTATGTGCCGCTGGCAGTCGTCATCTGGTACTGCACCCTGGAATCAGGGGTGCACGCAACGTTGGCCGGGGTGGCACTGGCGTTCCTGACGCCTGCTCGGGCCTACTACACCTCGGAAGAGATGGACGAAAAGGCCCGCACGGTCCTCGACGAATACCCCGCTGAGATCACCGACCACCATGACC
>JBAVIK010000038.1:0-5376 GCA_049686815.1 Acidimicrobiia bacterium
TGACACAACCATCGAGCTCTGGCCGCCATATGGAATGAACGCTCCGTAGTACGCGGAGTCCCAGTCGCTGACAACATTCACCTGTCCGTCTCTAAGGTCTGCCCAGAAGTCAAGCCAACCTGGCTCGCCGAACTCCTCGATCGTGGCGAACATGAAGGCGAGCCCCGGCGAGGAGGTGGCCGGGTGCTCAACCGTGAGCTGTCGTGAAAGATCGGGGTCACGGAGGTCATCGAGGTCTGAGGGGATCGGGGTTCCCGTGTCGTCAAACCACTGCTTGTCGTAATTGATGCACACATCGCCGAAATCGATCGGTGTCACCAGGTCGTCTTCTCGAAGCAGGGCATCATCCACGGTGTCCGCCAGGCTTGCCCGGTAGCTGACGAAGATCTCCTCGTCGAGCGCTCTCGTCAGAAAGGTGTCGTCGACTCCGAAGAGGACGTCAGCAAGCGGGTTGTCCTTGGTGAGTACCGCCTGGTTGACCAGACTGCCGGCGTCGCCGGCTGCGATGACTTCGACGCCGATTCCCGTCTCCTCTGTGAAACCATCGAAAGCGCCGATCTCAGCGGCGGCCGATGCAAACGAATCGTGGGCGATCACCGTCAGGGTCTCAGGAGGTGAGTCGTCGGATGCCGTTTCGCCACAGGCGACGATGATGACGGTGAGCAGAGCCATGGTGGCCGTCAGCCGGTGAAGTTTTCTCATCGTCTCCCTTCCCGGGAGCTGTGAGAGCTGAGGTCCCTGCGTCGGCATTACCCGCATCAGGTTCGTTCGGTCGGAGCATCCGATGCTCCCTCTCAGCCCGGTTTACCGAGCTCCCGTGTGATTCAGCGTACTTGGAGTCAGGACTTCAGACTGGGCCGAAAGCCAGCACGGTGTTGTGTCCTCCAAATCCAAAGGAGTTGGAGAGGGTCGGCCCGGGTTCCCAATCCCTGATTTCGGTGACGATGTCCGTCAAGGGGATCTCGGGATCCTGCTCGGTCATGCCCGTGTTTCTGGGCAGTTGTCGCCTCCGGATGGCTTCGACAATCACCGCAGCTTCTATGGAGCCGGATGCTCCGAGGCCATGACCTGTTGCCCCCTTGATGGATGAAACCGCTGGCTGTTGGTCACCAAACACGCGGGAAATCACCACACCCTCGGTTCGATCGTTCAGATCTGTCCCGGTTCCGTGGGCGTTGATGTAGCGAATCTCCTCCGGTGTGAGACCGGCGTCGTCGAGGGCGAGCCGGATGGCACGCTCTGCCCCGTCACCTTCAGGATGGGGTGCGGTGACGTGGTGGGCGTCCGCAGTTGACGCGGCTCCGAGAACCTCAGCGATCGGAGTCGAGCCACGCGCTTCGGCAACTTCGGCCGCCTCCAGGACGAGAATCGCGGCACCTTCACCCATGACGAATCCGTCGCGATGTGCGTCAAATGGATGGGCGTAACCGGACGGAGAGAGGGCACGCGCCGCCCTGAACCCGTGGCGCGCCGCTTCGAGAGCTGCTGCTTCGGTTCCTCCGACCACTGCAATGTCTGCGTAGCCCCACTGGATCTGGCGCAACCCGTCGAGCACCGATTGGCTTCCGGCCGCGCAAGCCACGACGGGCGTCGAAGCTTGTCCGCCGAAACCGTATTTGATGGAGATCCCAGCGGCGGCGGCGTTGGCCATCATCATCGGAATAATGAACGGTGAGGGGCGTGGCTCCTCCTTGAGAGACTCCAACACCAGGTTCTGCAGCGACTCGAGACCGCCGATGCCAGTTGCCACCGAAACCGTGACCCGGTTCGGGTCGATGTCGATCTCGCCGGACTGACCGAAAGCCTCCTGGGTTGCCACCAGGGCGAACTGGGTGAACTTGTCGAGGCGACGAGCTTCACGGATCGGAATCCACGGTTCAGGATCCCAATCGGCGATCAGACGTGGCGACGCAGAGGGCTCCTCGGGCAGACCCTTCCACAGGTCATCCATCCCGATCCCCGGTGCCGCCACCGCGCCAACACCAGTGACAACCACTCGTCTCTTCGTCATATCCATGATTCTGCCTGATCCATCATCGAGGGAAAACCGAACTCTGTAGCTTTCTCATCCCGGCAATCCATCGGTCGTAGTCAGCTGCCTTGTTCTGGAAGTATTTCTCGACCTCCGGATGGGGGAGGATGAGAAACCGCTCGGCGGCCAGGCCGTGCACCACGGCGTCGGCCACGACCGAAGGCTCGATAAGCGAAGGACCGATTAGGTCCTTCAGTTCCGACATCGCGTCGACCAGGGGGGTTGCAACGAACTGGGGGCACAAACAAGAGACCTTCACCCCTCTGTCTCCGTACGTGACCGACAGCCACTCGGCGAAAGCGACGGCAGCGTGTTTGGTGACCGAGTACTCCGCTGCTCCAATGTTTGTCAGCAACCCCGCAGCCGACGCCGTCGACAGAAAATATCCCTCGCCCCGGGCGAGCCAACCCGGCACGAGTTGTTTCGCTGCGTGGACGTGGGACATGACGTTCACACTCCACATTCGGTCCCACTTATCGGGATCGCTCTGCTCCGATCCGGCCCGCCCGTAGCCAGCGTTGGCGCAGAAGAGGTCGATGGGCCCGAGTTGGTCTTCGGTCTCGACGATCAAGTTCGCGGTGGCCCCGGGGTCAGACACGTCGATCTGATGGGCGATGGCCCCGAGTTCAGTCGCCAGCTTGTCGACGCTGTCACCATCCAGGTCCGCCAGCAACAGACCTGCAGGACCCTCCTGCGAAAAGCGGCGGGCCATCGCGGCGCCGATGCCACTTCCTGCACCGGTAACCACCACCACCTTGTTGTTGATTTTCACGACGTGAGCCTAGGTACCACTCGAGGATGACATCCAGCTGATGCTCTTGACGCGCCTCGCTAGAACGTGGCGTCTGCCAACAGGTCGTTTCCGCCTTTGATGGTGGAAACAAGCCCATTTGCTCGAGGCAGCAAATGCTCCCCGTAGAAGCGAGCCGTAAGCACCTTCTCAGCGAGGAATCCCTTGTCGAACTCCGAAGGCCCTTCGAGGGCCGCAACCGCGGATATGGCCATCAGCCATCCTCCGAGGACGATTCCGAACTGAGTCAGGAACGGAGTGGCCCCCGCGAGAGCCGAGTCGATGTCCCCGGTGTTGAGTCGTTCACCCAGCCAGCCAGCGGTACCCGCCAACCCTTGGATCGCCGTCGTGAGCTCGTCTCGAAATGCACCGAGCTCCTCATAGTCGTTCATCGTCTTGAGCACATCGGTCATCCCGGTGATGAACTCGGCGGCGACCGCACCGTCTTCGAGCGGGAGCTTGCGAAGGACGAGGTCCACCGCCTGAATGCCGTTGGTGCCTTCATAGATCGGCGCGATGCGGGCATCACGGAGGAATTGGGCTGCCCCGGTCTCCTCCACGAATCCCATCCCACCATGGACCTGAATCCCCAGCGAGGCCATATCCACGCCGGTGTCGGTGCTCCAGGCCTTGACGACCGGGGTGAGCAATGCCAACCGATCCGACGCCGTCTTTCGTCGTTCCTCTGTCTCGGCGTGAAGCGACAGGTCGCCCTCCTGAGCGGTTACGTATAGAAGACAGCGCATGGCCTCCGTGTTGGCCCTCATGGTCAGGAGCATTCGTCGCACGTCAGGGTGTTCGATGATCGCGACGCTTTCTTTGGTCTCACTCCCGATCTTTCTTCCCTGTATGCGCTCCTTGGCGTACTGAGCCGCGTGTTGGTAGGCCGCCTCCGAGATCGCGACACCCTCCATGCCGACACCGATCCGGGCGGCGTTCATCATGGTGAACATGTTTCGCATGCCTTCCATCTCGTTGCCTATGAGAAATCCGACGGCACCGTCGCCGGCGTCGCCAAACGAGACCACACATGTCGGGGAGGCGTGAATTCCCAGCTTGTGCTCCAACGAGACAATCTTGTAGTCGTTGCGTCTTCCAGGGTTGCCCTCGTCATCGAGGATGAATTTTGGGACGAGGAACATCGATATTCCTCTCGTGCCGGGTGGGGCGTCAGGTGTTCGCGCCAGCACGAGGTGGATGATGTTCTCGGTGAGGTCCTGATCACCCCAGGTGATGAAGATCTTCGTTCCGAATATCCGATACGAGCCGTCTTCCTGCTTGATCGCCTTGGATCTGAGGGCACCGACGTCGGAGCCTGCTTCTGGCTCGGTGAGATTCATCGTGCCAGCCCATTCGCCACTGACGAGCTTTGCCAGATACTGCTCCTTGAGATCCTCCGAAGCATGTCGCTGAATCGCCTCAACCGCACCATGGGTGAGCAACGGGCATAGCGAGAAAGCCAGGTTGGCGGTCTTGAACATCTCTTCGATCACAACGCCGACGAGATACGGGAGGCCACCGCCTCCCCATTCTGCCGGCATGTGGGCTGCCGCCCACCCGGCCTCGACGAATTTCGCGTAGGCCTCCTGGAATCCCTCGGGGGTGTCCACCGAACCGTCTTCAGTCAGGGTCGATCCCTGTTGGTCGCCCACGCGGTTGAGTGGGCCCATCACCTCTGTGAAGAACCGGCCCGCCTCGTCGAGGATCGTGCTGACAGTCTCCGGGTCAGCGTGCTGATACCCGTTTAGCTTCGAGATCTGCTCGAGATTGGCGACATGATTCAGTGTGAACCCGATCTCGTCGAGACGTGGGGAGAAAACCGACATGTGGCAATGCTACAGAGGGTTTTGCCTCAAAACGATGGGCAAGAGAGTGTTGGGATTTGAGTCCCTCCCGATTGTCTAGCGGAGCTCTAGCCGAGCACCCGGTCCAACAGACCCGGCAAAATCTCCCCAATGCCGCCCTCGATTCGACAGGTCGCGATGTTGTCCACGTCGGTTGGCCCTTTGTTGATCACCACAATGGGGCGCCCCTGGTTGGCCGCTCGAACGACGACGTCGGCGGCAGGCCAGACCGAGACGGTTGAACCGACCACGAGAACAGCATCGGCCACTGCGAGGAAGACGCCGGCCTTCCGCACTTCGGGTTCGGGGAGCATCTCACCAAACAAGATGGTGTCCGTCTTGACCAGATCCGCACAACGGGGACAACGCGGATCCTCGTCGCCCGCTTCGATCCAACCGAGAACCGTCTCCGTCGGCCAGCGCCCGTCACAGGAGAGGCAATGACACGACCGAACATTGCCATGAAGCTCGGCGACGAACTCATCGCCGAGACCCGACTTGTGATGCAATCCATCGACGTTTTGGGTCACAACGCCTGCGAGGCGACCGGCATCGCGAAGTCTCACGATTGCCCTGTGCCCATCATTGGGGAGGACTGACGATCGTGCTCCCCATAGCTCGCCGTCGAGGTGCATTTTCCAGCCCCGGCGACGGATATCTGGGTTTGTGACCCAGCGATCGATGGTGAAGTCGTCGGGGTCGACTTTCGT
>JBAVIK010000039.1:0-3898 GCA_049686815.1 Acidimicrobiia bacterium
CTCCACGAGTGCTTCTTATCCACACAGAGATGTTGACCCGTGTCCCGCCGGTGGCTTCGCTATGAGCCCCGACCCGGCTGATCGCGGCCCAAAGTGCCTAAGGCCTCGATGGCATACCAGAGGTAGGCGATGAGAAACATCGACCGCTGCAGTAGGCCAGCGCTTCCACTCCATGCCCCCATACTGAGAGGAATGATTACGGAGGCGGCGAGCGCTGCCACGTCGGGGACTCGTCTGGGGATTGACCGTTCTGGTCTTAGGACCATCACTGCAAAGACTCCGAAGGCGAACGCGAAACCCATGGCGGTAGCGGCCACCGAATGGAGGAGATCCTCGGTCCGGTCGAAGACGATCCCCGGCTCGAATGGGCGATGCGAGAAGGCGGCCGTCGCTGTCATCAACACTCCAAACACGCCGTGGAACCGCCTCCCCCATCTACCCCATTGCGGACCAGAGATCGCAGTTAGCCACAACACCGCCAATCCGAACATGAGAAACCCGAGACGGGCCAACCACGCGCCGTCCACTCCCTGGGCGGCAGATTCGCTCGTGGTATTGGACACCCAGGTGTAGGAGTCAGGCATGAGGAGTGGCGCCAAAGCGAGTGCCACGGCAGAGCCGCAGAGGCACGCCACGATCCCCCACTCTTGCCATCTAGGCCGTGAACTACCCGATTCCTGGCTCCCAGCTCGATTCGGGGCCGGGCGGGTGCCGTTATCCATGGGTCGAGATTGGCGTCGTGAGCTTCTCACACCGGCGCGGGAGGTCACTTCGAGGCGTTGCGGCGTTGGCGACCCGTGCGACGCGGCCTCGATCGATAGTCGTACAACATGCGAGGGTTGCTGTTTGACCACGGGCGTCGGACATGTCGGCCGGGTTCGAAGCTGCGCCGTCTCTCGAGGATCGAACCCGAGAAACGGCTGTCAACTCCCCGTGCACAGCGCGTCCTAGAAGGGCGGGATGCCGGAGCCGATGATGTGTCCGGTCCTCTCGGAAGACTCCCCGCCGGTGAAGGTCACATTGCGAAGAATCATCGTTCCTTCAGCCCCGTCCGGTAGCCGCAGTCCTGTCACACCATCCCACGGTGGGGTCACTGCGGTGTAGCCGATCCGACCACTCCACCAGCCAAGCCCCGACGTATCCTTTCCCCGACGTAGGAGCACCTCTACAGAATCGATGACCTGACCTTCGACGCCGATTAGATCCGCAGGTCCGCTGTATTCGGGCATGAGCTGTTCCTATCCTTTGTTGACCCCGATTATGGCGATGATGCCCGACACTTCATTCGCTTTCGGCGACCGAGCGTCAGTTCGATCAGATTGGAAGGACTGCAAATACTCGGCGAAGATCTCGGTCGCCTTCTCGGAATCGGGAGCCTCAGAACAGGTAGCCAAGAGAAGCAACAGAGCCAGCAGCAATCCAGCGCTGCGTAGACCTTCCCTGGTCACGGTCAAAAAGATGCCAGTGGAACCTTCGCACCTGACCGGAACCTTTTCATCGTGCATGTCAAGCGGCACCGAAAGCGATGTCAGCGACGGGCGGTGCGAGCCCTCCACAGAGCGAGCGGATATGGGAGTCCCGCCACGTGTGGGTTGAAGTAGTCGAGCATCGGTCTCGGCGGGAACCACACGTGGCGCAGGAAGCCCAAAGCGGAGCGGGACTTGCCGTCACACAGCAGCGGAAGCCAGTCCTGCCGATGACGCAGCCGGCGATATCCCTCCTCACCAAGCAACCGGGTGTCGGGCGGCCAAAGCCTCTCCCATGCGCTGGAACGCCAACCGCGTGGGGGCGCCGGTATCGGGACTGGCACTCCCAGAACCTCGGCGACAACCCGTGCCGAGCACGCCACCGGAACCGAGACCCCGATCTCCTTGGCAAGATCCCACGCATCAGCCGACAGACCAGGTTGGGTTGAAGCGCGGACGACATCAACAAACCCAAGGAGACGGGAGAACCGATCTTTGTTGAGATGGATCAATGCGTTCAGCATCTCTGCAGCCGACCCCATTACCCGATAGCCTTCCTCGGTGTCTTCGATATCGGTCCAGATGGCCTCCAGATTGTCGTGCCAGACCCCGAACTTGAACGGATCGAAGTGAAGATCTATCGGAACGCCTCTCCAAACGATATCCACTGACCTAATTCGACGGGTCGCCACCAAATGCGTGACATCCTCGATCAGAGGGTGATCTGGCTGAAGCACTTCAATTGCCCGTTTGGCGTGATCGAGCTGGTTCGGGGATAGCCAGAGATCGAGGTCGAAGGCCGGACGCGCCCCCGGACGTGAATACCACCGCCCTTCGGCGGCAATGCCCTTGAAAACGGCGACTTCAACCCCGACTCTGGAGAGTTCCGACGTCACGTCACCCGCAGCCGTTGCTAGCCGGATACTCCTACGACGTGCAGCAAGCACCGGAGGACCCAAACGATCTGCCACCTCACGATCCAAGCCATGAGAGGCCTCTTTCGTCCAGTCCCATAGAAGCCCATGCATTCGGTGTTCGATCGCTGAAACTGCCAGGTCTTCACCTATGAGAACTTCGTTCGAGGCGTTGGTGCCTGCGGCCAACATCAAGAGAAAAGGATGGGGTCTGCTCAAGAAATCACCAGGTCGATTGTGCCAAACCAGCCTGCCCCCAAAATCAGATACAAATCTGAAGACAGTTGACCACGAGACACATGCATGAGTATTATCAGGCAGCAGCGAAATATTATTGTTTGAATAGGCCTGGGGAGGCAAGAATGGCGTACGAGGCACCGACAATCCGACTCTTAGGAAGTGTCGCCGACCTAACTAAGCAGGACCACGTACTCAGTTCGATCGTTGTACCTACCTGACCCAAGCCACCCAACCAAGACTTGAAAATGACCGCCTCGGAGGCGGTCATTTTATTGGTCGGTGACTTTCCGAATCAGATCGACAGATGCCTGGAGGTCTCCTCGAGGACGACCGACGACGAAGGTTGGGAGGCCGAGCACCTGAAGCATCGCGGACGGTTCGACCGAAATGGACAGCATCGGTCGCAACACATCCGGTCGGTCTTCAATACTGACGGATCGGACTGTCGGAACGTCTGACCAGGTCAGTTTGATTACTCCGACAACTCGCATTTCCAGCTCGGTTGGAGGTAAACGAAGTCGCCAACGTCTCCGCTCACCCACAACTCCCAAGTCTTCGGCATGGCTGAATCCGCCCTTCTCGCGAAGATCAACAGAGCGCGGACCGGCCAAAGCACATCCGCCCCGCACCACGGCGAGATCGTCCGCTAGGACCGGAAGCTCTAGTTCGCTGAGCAGCGCCAATGTCGTGCTCTTTCCTCCGTTTCTGTCCGCGGTGACAAGCCATGCCTGGCCATCAACTTCAAAGACACCGGCGTGAAATGCGGCCCAACCATTCCAACGGGCCAGAACCGATGCCGCAGGCGCCAGGTACGGATGAATGAGAGCCGCAGTCGACAACCGGGACGGACCCGTGAAACAGATGTCGTTGTCCTCCCGTCGAACGCTCAGCGAGAAACCACCCATCAGAACGATGTCGGCGGACTCGTTTCCGATCCGCGACTCGAAAACAGCTGGCGGGCCGACGGTTTGACTCACGGCCGCCCTCGGCCAACTCGGTGGCGTTGGTTGGAGCCAATCCTCGGCGTCGGACAGATTCTCAAAGGTGAACCCATATGCACCGACACGTCCGTTGCCCATTCGGCGACGATACCGGGGACCGCATCGCCAACGATATGGGATCATTCAATGATGTGGGTGCGCCCGGCCGGGATTCAAAGATATCTCAGGATTCCTCGTGCTCATCGCCGGGTGGTGGCCGAAGGGCTCTGGCTCAGCCTTGTCATCAAACGTCACCTTCGTCGACACGGTTACAACGCAACCGCCATTTGGCTTTCGG
>JBAVIK010000040.1:0-10791 GCA_049686815.1 Acidimicrobiia bacterium
ACGCTACTTCGCCTATCGGCCATTCCCTCATTTCCACTGAGGGAAATTACCATTCGAGAGTGGTCAATTCCGAGCAGGTGCTCAAGACGCTAGAAGGTGTCCAGGATCCGGAGCTGGGTGGCAACGTCGTCGAGTTGGGAATGATCACCGACGTCGTCGTCTCCGGCTCCACAGTTGACATCGGGCTTGCCCTGACAATCGCCGAATGCCCACTCCGTTCCCAGATCGAGGGTGATACGAAACGCCGGGTTCAATCCATGCCCGGGATTGAGACGGTGAATCTCCGGACGACGGCGATGACCAGCCGTCAGAGGTCGGAGCTCATGAGTGTCGCCCGACGCCGAGTGCGTGAGAACGCCGAACCGACACAAGTCTCCCCGACCACTCGTGTGATCGCAGTTGCTTCCGGCAAAGGTGGCGTCGGCAAATCATCGATGGCGGTCAATATCGCGGCCGGACTGGCCGAGAGCGGCTTTCAGGTTGGCTTGCTCGACGCCGACATTTGGGGTTTCTCCGTACCGCGGATGCTTGGGATCGAGGGCAAGCTCGAGGCCGACCCCGACACCAAGTTGATCCAGCCAGTTTCGGTCGGCCAAATCAAGGTCGTCTCCACCGGGTTGATCATCGAGTCAGAAGAAACCGCGCTCATGTGGCGAGGACTGATGCTCTCGAAGGCATTGGAACAGTTTCTCAAACAGGTGGAGTGGGGGGATATCGACTATCTGGTCATCGACATGCCACCCGGAACGGGAGACGTGCAGATGGCTCTGACCCGAATGTTGCCGCAGGCGGAAATGGTGGTGGTCACCACCCCACAACGAGCTGCGCAGAAGGTCGCCGTGCGCGTCGCCGACATGGCTCGTCGCTCTCACATGCCGATCGTGGGTGTGATCGAAAACATGTCAGGCGATATCTTTGGCAGTGGCGGTGGTTCCGAGCTCGCCGAGGAACTTGGCGTCCCGCTGCTGGGATCGGTTCCCCTCGACGCGGCCGTGGTGCGCGGAGGCGACACCGGGGAACCGGTGGTCGGTGCCGGCGAGTCCGGAGCGGCGGCGGTCGAGCTCACCAAGGTTGTTGAGAATCTTCTCATCGTCGTCCCGCCAGCCGATCTGGAGACATGCACCGGGCGGATCGCCAAGCTTCTCTCCGACCTCGAGGATGGGGCAGCCTGAAACGAGTCGTGAGTGGACCCGTCGCTTCGCCGTGTGACCACCTTTCACCGCGAAGATGAGCGAATTGCGACCGTATCCGATCGCCTGTTCGGTCAACCGAACAGGTTGGAGTTTCCACGGGAAACTCCAATCGCCTCGGTTGCGAGGCGCGACTACCTGAGGTTTGAGTTTTCCACAGGGGGGACTAGTCCTTTGAGGGATACGACGAAGGGTCCTTACGCGACCACTGTCAGTGGTCGACAATGCCAAGGAACGTGCACTAGAAATCACCAAGGGGCTGGGGCTGGGAGCAAGACGAGGACCCGTAAGGGTCCTCGTTTCGCGTCCGGGGGACGGTGTGTCGAACGGCCTCAGCCGCAAACCGATTTGACGAGGGGGTAGGGGTTCACGGCCCCACCTCCTCCCGGGTGGTACTCGAAATGAAGATGGGGTAGCCAACTCGGCGCGTTGCCCGTGCTTCCGTTGTACCCGATGGTCTGACCTTCACTCACGCTCATCCCGGTCGAGATGTCGGCGTACCCATCGAGATGGGCGTAGTAGAACTGGTCACCGTTGCTGGCCCGAAGCCAGATCGACTTCCCACCGAGGCTGCTCGTGGAGATCCTCCGGATAGTTCCCGAGTAGATGGCTACCAGAGGAGTCCCTCTGGCCGCGATCATGTCTACGCCCTCGTGGCGTCTCCCCCCCGAGCGTGGGGCACCCCAGGTGTCCGAGAACGAGACCGCGCCCGCCACGGGACAGGCACCATTCCCTGAGGGAGGGGGTGGGGGTGGCGACGTGGTCACCGTGGTCGTGGTCGAGGACGAATCATCTCCATCGTCGGGAGTGGCCACCGTCGATTCCGTGGCCGAATCGGCCGCAGTCGTGGCTGTTTGGCGAGCCGCCTCCTCTGCAGCACGTCTGGCTGCTTCTTCAGCCTGGCGCCGCCGTTCCTCCTCCTGGCGCCGTCGCTCCTCTTCTTCTCGCTGTTGCTGGGCAACCAGGTCGTCGTAGACCCCCTGGGCGCTGGCCAGGTCGTCCTGGAGCTGGATGGCAAGCTCCTGCAAATCAGCTGTCAACACCTCTTGTTCCGCCGATGCCTCGCCCAGACGGCTGGTCTGCCGGTCGAGCTCGCGTCGAAACAGACCAAGTTGGTTGACGATCTCGTCATCGACGCCGGTCACTTCTCTGAGGTACTCGAGCCCCGCTTCGTAGTCATCGTTGCTCGCATTGAAGAGGACCGAGATCGAAGCCGCACTGGTCGATCCCATGTACAACTCAACAGCGAGCTGTTCTAGCCGACGTTGGGTTTCGGCCAACTCCACCTCGGCAAACTCGATCGAAGACTGGAGAGTGGCGATCTCGTGCTCCAGTTCGAGTTGCCGAGCCCAGGCGGCTTGAACCTCATCGCCGAGCTCTTGAGACTCGGCGACGATCCTGTTGACCTCCTGTCGGGCGCGATCAATGTCCTCATCAGTCACCTGAGCGACTGCAGGGACGGCGACAGCCACCACCAGCAAGGTGGCAAGGGTTTTGGCGAGACGCTTCATGAGGTGGCGACGGCTTTGCCGCTCTCCAAGGCTATCCGACCTTCGGCGCTGAGTAGTTCGAGATGGGCATTCACCGAGCGTGATGCCAGCGGGTACAGCGAACTGTCAACGTCGTGGTAGACCGTCTCGACTATCTCGTTGATGGTCTGCCGACCGTCGGATATGGCTTGGAGTATCTGGGCATGACGTTGGCGGCGGTGTTGGAGATACCAATCGATGACAGCGTCGGGCTGATCCATCTCATCTCCATGACCGGGGTGGAGCCGTTCCAGACCGGTGCCTTTCAACTTCTCGAGCGACTCGAGGTACGGGCCCATCTCTTCGACCATCACTGATGAGCCGCCCATGATGTGATCACCGGTGAACAGCGCATTGCCGGCTCGAAAGCAGAGATGGTCTTGGGAATGTCCAGGTGTGTGGACAACTCGAAGCCGAAGACTGCCCACGTCGAGCGATGCTCCGTCGAGAAGTCTCTCGTCGGGCTCGAAATGAGGGCCCGGGGCATACCCGACTGCGGGGACAGCCAGGTCGGCGGCAAGCGGGTTTGCGAGTGGAGCGTGATCGAGGTGGGTGTGCGTCACCACGACCGCCACGACCGAACGCTCGCCAACCATGTCCACTATTGCCCGACCGTGTCGGGTGTCTACCGGTCCGGGATCGATGACAATCACCGTGCCATCACCATCATCGAGAAGCCATGTGTTGGTTCCCGGGCCTGTGAACGGCCCCGGGTTGTTGGCAAGAACCCGTTGAATGATCACGTGTTGTCACCAGGGAGGTGGATCGGAAGGATAGACCCGTCTTCCATCCGTCTCGGCTCGATCAGAGTCCGGCCGTCGGCGCCCTGCGCAGCGGTCATCGCATCTTCGATCGAGGCGCGCCGTCGCAGCCAACGCAGGTGGGCGAGCGTCGGGAGGATCATCTGCCATTCCCCCTCGTCATAGCGGCGGAGGGCCTCGGCTGGGGTCACCCATGCGAACCCGACGAGCTCGTCAGAATCGAGCTGGATACGAGGTGTCATCCCCGCCTCGAGCAGATAAAACCAAGTGTCGAACCGTCTCGGCGCCAGCTCCGGGGTGACCCAACGCGAGACCAGCACCAGAGATTCCCCTGCTAGACGTTGATTCGACTGCTTGATTGCCAGGTAGAGCTCTTCATCGCGGGCCGGCGGAAATGCAATCACACCGGTGCCCACGGCGGCCAAACCGGTCTCTTCGGCAAGCTCGCGGAGGGCAGCGCGTCTGTATAGCTGGTCGTCAGATTCTCCAGTGACCACGTGCCTGGCCAGCTCAGAGTCGTCCACGTCGTCGACCTTCCCACCCGGGAAAACGACAATGCCGCCAAAGAAGCCTCGATTCGGCCGCTCCACCATCAACACTTCGAAAGGGTGCGTCCCAGGTCGAAGCACCATCACGCTCGAGGCCGAGTCGACAGGCACTTCAGGGGAGTTCACAGATGCATCCTATGAAACAGTGTGGACAGACCTGGCAGACTCACGCCGTGAGCAACGACGTCTATCGAGATCTTCCCAGGGTTGACAACCTGATCGAGGAGTTTTCGGGAAGCTTGCCGGAGCCGCTCCTTCGCGATGTGATCAGGATGAGCCTCGAAACTGCCCGCGCAGACATCGCTGCGGGTCGGGAAGCCCGGTTCAGGGAGGACATCACGGTGATGGCGAGAGCTTTGCGACGCGGCGCCGGAGTGAGACTCATCAACGCCACCGGGGTGCTTCTCCACACCAACCTCGGCAGGGCCCGATGGTCCCAATCCGCCGCCGACAGGGCTGCTGAGGCTGCGGTGCACGCCTGCAATCTCGAGTTGGACGTCAGAACTGGGGAGAGAAGCCGACGAGGGAAATACGTGGAACGTCTGCTCACGACTCTCACCGGAGCCGAGGACGCCCAAATCGTCAACAACAACGCTTCCGCCCTGCTCTTGGTGCTGGCGGCGATGAGTCGAGGGAAGTCAGTTCCAGTCTCTCGAGGACAGTTGATCGAGATCGGTGGGTCATATCGGCTTCCCGATGTGATGGAAGTCAGCGGGGCCCGCCTCGTCGAAGTGGGTACCACCAATCGCACCCGTGTTGGTGACTACGAAGCTGCACTTCAACTCAACGACAGCGGCGCAATCCTCGAGGTGCACCCTTCGAATTATCGGGTCGTAGGTTTCACCGAGAGCCCATCGACTCACGATCTGGCCCAGCTCGCCCATGGTCGAGACCTCCCGATGATCTTCGACCAGGGCTCGGGACTACTCGACTCCCACACACCTTGGTTGGACGTCCCTACCCCAGACTGGCTCAAATCCGAGCCGGGGGTCAGGCAGGCGATCAGCGACGGGGCAGACCTGGTCTTGTTCAGCGGAGACAAACTCCTCGGCGGTCCCCAAGCGGGAATCATCGTCGGACGGTCTGACCTCGTCGAGCAACTCAGGCGAAACCCACTCGCCAGGGCTCTTCGGGTCGACGGAGTGACCCTCGCCGGACTAGCGGCGACACTCGAGTCGTATGCTCGAGGTGACGTTGGTGACATCCCCTTCTGGGCCCAGGCGACAGCAGCGACGGCGGATCTTGAAGACCGCGCCTCAAAGATTGCAAATGGTGTCAGCGGAAGAACCTCACGGGGATTCTCAACGATCGGGGCGGGAAGCGCTCCGGGGGCAAAGATCGAAACTGCGCTGGTGATCGTTGACGGTGGGGATCATCTGTTCCATCGACTGCTCGATTGTGACGAGGCGGTTCTCGCCAGACGTGAAGACGGGAATCTGGTTCTCGACGTCCGAACGATCGATGCGACCGACGATTCGGTGGTGATCCAAAACGTGAACGAATGCCGCTGATCGGCACTGCCGGTCATGTTGATCACGGCAAGTCGACGTTGATCGAATGTCTCACCGGACGGGATCCCGATCGCTGGGCCGAGGAAAAGAAGCGAGGGCTCACAATCGACCTCGGATTTGCTTGGAAATCCTTCGAGGATGGCACCGAGGTGTCGTTTGTGGACGTTCCGGGGCATGAGCGTTACCTGAAGAACATGCTCGCCGGGATCGAAGCCATCGACGTTGCTCTGTTCGTGGTCGCAGCCGACGAAGGGTGGATGCCGCAATCTGAGGAACATCTTGCGGTCCTCGATCTTCTCGAGGTGTCACACGGTGTGGTTGCTCTGACCAAAGCCGACATCGTCGATGCCGATCTACTCGAGTTGGCCCAGATCGAGGCCTCCGAGAGTCTCGAAGGCACCACGCTGGCGGAATCGGTGGTGGTCCCGGTTTCAGCCGTAAACGGTTCCGGAATCGAGGCGCTCGTTGCTGAGTTGAGCCGTCAGGTCGCCATGGTCACTCCCCGGAACGTCTCCCGGCCACGTTTGTGGGTCGACCGGTCCTTCTCGGCGTCCGGGTCGGGAACGGTTGTCACGGGAACCCTCCTTGACGGTACGTTTGCAATCGACGACGAAGTCGAGATCTATCCCAGGGGCGGTGCCGCCCGAATTCGAGGAATCCAGAGCCACGAATCGACTTTGAACTCGGTCACTCCCGGCCGCCGCGTAGCTCTCAACCTCGCCGGACCAAACCGCGAGGATGTTGCCCGCGGCGACATGATCGGTTCTCCCGGGCAATGGGCCACATCCGATCGGTTCCTGGTCTCATTGAGGACCGCCAGGTATGTAGATGGAATCGACAAACGCGGTGCCTACCAGATGCACATAGGCAGTGCGGTTCGCCAGGTTCGGGTGATTTCCATGGTCGATGGCGCCGCCGTGCTGGTCGCCGACACCCCGATACCGATGACCGTCGGCGACCGTTTCATAATCCGTGACACCGGTCGCCAACTTGTCGTGGCAGGGGGGCGGATCCTGGATCCCCAACCAGGGCCATCTATCACCGCCCTGGAGACAGCGGAGAGGTTGGACCCAAACGCGCCACGTGATGTGATCGCCGGCGCCCTGCTTTCGATACGAGGGGTCGAAGACCGCCTGCTGCTCGACATTCAAACCGGAGGCGGAGTGCCGCCGAGAGCGATGAGGATCGGAGACCAGTTGTTCACCCAACAGGTCTTTGACGATCTGACCAACGCCGCCGTCGATGCGGTTGACCAGGAACATGAGGACCATCCCCTGCGTGTGGGTATTCCACTAGCCACCCTTGCCGAGCGACTGCAGGTATCTGTCGCGACACTCGAGACGTTGGTTGACCAAACCCCTGATCTGGAGCGACGGGGCCCTGACATCACCCGGATGGGACGAGAGATCGCTCTCGATGGTCGGGCTGAGGAGGCGTGGGATCGGGCCAAGACCTCGCTCAGCGCCAATCTGGCCGTTCCAACGATCAGCGATCTGGGGCTCGACCCGGAGGTTCTCCATCTCAAGATCCGCCAGGGGGAATTGGTGAGGGTTAGCGAGGATTTCGTGTTCCTCCCCGAACAGGTACAGCACATCACCGGATCACTTCGGAGATTCGACGGAGACTTCACCGTCGCCGACTTCCGAGACGCTCTCGGACTCTCCAGGAAATATGCGGTGCCGGTTCTCGAGTGGGCCGATAAAGAAGGACTCACCGTCCGGCGGGGTGATACCCGGCGGGTTCGGTGAGCCCTTTCTGGTGTTGTTCGCTATGTGGTGTCAGCCGACCAACGAGGTATTTCGTCGTTCGACTTCGGTGAGCCCTCCCCAGATTCCAAAGGGCTCTCGAATCGCGATCGCGTGTGACGAGCAGGGGTCCTGAACCGGACATACTCCACAGATCGCCTTTGCCTTCATCTCACGTCGCTCCCGCTCGTCTTTTCTCTCGAAAGTCGAAGGGGGAAAGAACAGATAGGCATGATTCCCACGACACAGCGCATTCAGCTGCCAGTCGTCCGAATAGGACAAAAGCTCCTCCCGCTTTGGCGACAACCGGACCGAAGCTACAGAACGTTCCGCCACTGAGCAAGAAAGAATCTGAATCCGTCACAGCTTATGTTTCGCGAATCTCCTCAGATCGCTCCACTTCGAGGTACAAGCCGTCGACCCCGGTCACGACGATCTTCGAACCTTGATCGATTCCGGCTTCCCGATGCGCCGTCGCCCTCCAGCGTGCTCCATCGACCTCCACCGAACCGTTTGGGGCAAACGGAGTGATGGCAATCCCCGGGTGCCCGATCAGGCTCTCCCGCCCGATGGTTTGAGTCGAGAGTCGAGCCCTTTGGACCGTGGGCATCGCTATCAGGAAGAAGAAGAGCACCGCAAGAACGCTCGGCAGAACCAGCCACCATCTCGGGTCGATCTGACCGCCACCGTCGACGTAGAACATCCCCGCTAGCTGGAGGACCAGAGCGCCGGCGAAAGTCATGACGATCACCCCGCCCTTTTGGTAAGCGGCGGTGAGCAAACCCCACCCGCCGATGCCCAGAGACAGTGCCCACCATCGCACCGGAAGGTTGACCACTCCCCACCCAGCCAACAGAAGCGAGATGGCTGCGACGCCTGCTGCCACGCCCGGTCCGAGGGCGAAGAACTCGAAGGTTGCGACGCTCAACCCGACAGCGAGAAAGAAGAACGCCGCCTCTGGGGTCACCGCTAATCGCCAGAATCGGGTGGCGATTCCGGGTTTCCTGAAGGTCACCGGCTTGACGGTCACCCCGCCTTCGATCGATTGGATCGTCGACACGACCACCGGGCCCTCTGCAGTGCTGAACGTCCGACCGTCCAGATCTTGAAGGTACTGGCGGAGGGTCGGTTGAAGCTCGAGACCCGATTCGGCTGCGTCGAAGACATCGATGTCCACCAACCGCTCCGAGCCATCGCCCAGGACTGCTGGCCGGGCATGACCAATTTGAGAACCGGGGGCGATAGCCGCCTGGCCCGCGTCGCGGACGAGCTGGACGAGGCCGCCGTAGGCCTGGGCGGGAGCAGGACCGACCCAGAGGGCAAGTGGGACAGGCGGTTCGGATACCAGCAGGGCCAGCCTGGCAAGAGCCCCTTCGTCGAGGACGGCCTTGGAGTTGATCTGGATGATCACCAACTCTTGACCGATATTCGCCGCGTTCTCGATCGAATCTGACATGAAGTCGAGGGCCGAGGCGTCTAGGGGCCCGCTCACATCGACGACGTCGATGCCGCCACCGGAGTCCTGCGCAATTGCGACCAGAGGCAGAGCGATGAGAACGAAGATCAGGCCAGTACGACGCACGGGCGATGAGGTTAGGAGTGGCTACGCAGTACAGCGCTATCGTGCCGCCCGATGTCCAAAGCTCTACTCGTGGCCGACGCCTCTTGGGTGGTCAATGAGGTCCGATCGTCCCTCACCCTTGGTGAGTGGGAGGTCGAGGACATCAGCGATCCTCGGCTCGCAGCCGACGTGGCCGAGCAATCTGGCGTCGACGCCGTGATCGTCGACATGCAGGTGGGAAGTATGGGGGGTATGGCCGTGATTCGGGACATCCGCCAGCGTCTCGAGGGCTCGGATCGACCACTCACCGTCCTCCTGCTCGACCGGTCAGCCGACGAGTTTCTCGCCAAACGCGCCGGTGCCGACGCCTACGTTCTCAAGCCGATCAGCTCAGCGGTGTTGAGAGAGGCACTCGCACCGGCCCACGACACGCCCGGACCGGTGGCTTCTCAATCCGAGGGACCGCCCGCCCGGCGCGCCCCGGCTCGAAAGCCAAAGGCGCCTCCCCGAGACAGGTCGGAAGAGGAGTAGGCGTCATGCGTCGGATGACCACCAATGTGCATTGGACACACCTCAATGGTGTCGATTGCACGCCGGTGACCGTTAAGGCCTGCGACCGAGTCCTCGGCGGGGCTCTGGCGCCCACGAAACATATCGAGTATTGGATGGCTGGATAGACATGACCCCGACTGTGCTCTTCTTGTGTGTCCACAATGCCGGGCGTTCCCAGATGGCGGCTGGGTGGCTGCGGTATCTCGCCGGCCGTGAAGTGGAAGTCTTCTCGGGTGGCTCAGAGCCATCCGAAGCGGTCAACGAGACAGCTGTGGCGGTAATGGCGGAGAAGGGCATCGACATCAGTGACGCAGCCCCCCAACTGTGGGCGGATGAGGTCGTTCGAGCTGCCGACGTCGTCGTCACGATGGGCTGCGGAGACACTTGCCCCGTGTTTCCCGGAAAGAGATACCTCGACTGGGAGGTGGAGGACCCCTCGGGAAAGACCGTCGACGAGGTGCGCCCTATCCGGGATGACCTCGAGCAGCGGGTCCGTGGGTTGATGGACGAACTGGAGATCCCGGCCCGGGGGTAGCGAGGGCTCCCTGCGCCAATGGTCATCGAGCCAATCCTGTAGAACACTGTCCACGAGAATGAATCGGCTCGTTGAATCCATGCTTTCGTTCGGGTCATACCCCGCAGAACCCGAAGAAGCCAGACTGTCTGCTTCACAACGTGAATCGCGGGCTGGTTGGCAACTGATCCACTTGCGAACGCCGTTTCCGAGAGCTGTTTCCCAAACCATCAGGCCGCTCCGGAGAGCGGCCTGACCTGGGGTTTCTGAGTCGGGACGGCGGGATTTGAACCCACGACCTCAGCGTCCCGAAGTCTCCCGGCATGGACTGGGGCGGACCTATGCGGACAGAAACCCCAGGTCAGAGCGTTGCGGCGACGCTTGCGTACCTGTGTGGACGTCTGCGGACGCGCGATGGAGCGGGGCTGCCTCCGGTCAGGCGACGTCGAGGAACCGGCGGATCGCCTCACGGATGAGCTCGCTGGTGGTGGTGTGTTCAGCCTCCGCGCGCGCTTCGATCGCGGCCCGCAACTCGGGGTCGATACGTACTGGCACCACGTCGGCCGGACCCGACCCCATCGAGGGCCGGCCCCGACGCCGGGTCTTGAGGTCTTTGACCTCGTAGTCGGTCTCGGCGACCTCTGTCGAGAGGGCGTCGATCTCTTCGTCGGTGAGCGTGCGGCCGCTACGGGTGCGGTGAGTCTTCGGTTCAGTCATGGCATGTCCTCCCTGGTCTGTGGGAGCAGGTCGTAAAAGGCTGGGCGGAGAGGCATGGCGTGGATCACGAGATTGACCTCCTCGGCGAGCTCGATCCAGATGATCTCGAGCAGGTTGCTGGCATGGTCGGGTCCGATCGCAAGGACCTTGGGTGGGTCGGCGT
>JBAVIK010000041.1:0-4196 GCA_049686815.1 Acidimicrobiia bacterium
ACGTTTGGGTTGGACTCCGTCGCATGGGTCTTTCTGAGGTGACGTGCTCGACGGCTCGTTTCCCGCACCGGTGGCCGTCCCCGATGTCGGGTCTTCGGATGCTGATGGAGAGGTCGACGCGGCTGAAATGGCTTCTGCTTTGGTGACACAATCCTCATATGCCTTTCGAGCCTCGTCGGATCGGGCGCAAGCATCGTCCGCCTTTTGACGTGAATTGATCGCTCGTTCGCATGCCTCGTCGGCTCGTTGCCGCGTTGTCTCGATGTCAGCATCTATCTCGGCGACTAGCTCTTTGGCAGCTGTGTCCGTATCACGTAGTTCTTCGCGGAACTCCGGTGTGTCGATCTCGCGCCACTTCGCCTCGATCTCAAGGGCAGAGAGTTTCCCGGCCTTGTAGTCATCCCAGATGTCCCCGAGAGCCATCTTCCTCATGTGGACGTCGCGCGATGTGATCCGGTTGCCCCGGTCGTCCTCCATGGAGGCGCCTTCCTCGGTTTCCCAGCAAGCCGGAGGCCAGAGATTGCAGGCGTCCCTTCGCTCCTGCTCCAAATCCTCGAGTTCGAGTTCGGCCTCTTCGCAGTCGTTGGCGGCTTGTTCAGCCAGGTCTTCCAAATAGTCACATTGTTTCTGAGCGGCCATCCAGGCCTCGAGCAGCTCCCGACATGGGTCGTCCTCCTGGTTGAAGAGCCAC
This sequence comes from Acidimicrobiia bacterium, assembly GCA_049686815.1. Lineage (GTDB taxonomy): Bacteria > Actinomycetota > Acidimicrobiia > Spongiisociales > ZC4RG35 > JBAVIK01. The sequence goes on from JBAVIK010000041.1 coordinate 692, forward strand.
CAGCCAACGATGGCCACGCTGATGCCGCCGCCGATCATTACGAGCCACCACGGAAACCCGGACCCATCCGTGGTCGGGGCGTCCTCATCCGAACCTGACGTGGTTGAGGTGGCCGGCTCGCTTGTTGTGGAGGAAGTCGGCTCCGTAGTGGTGGTCGTGGAGGAGACGACCTCGACGATGGCCAACTGGCCCAGATCCTCAGATGTCAGGGCGATCAATCCCGTTTGATCGGCCCCCGTCATTTCGGGTTCGAAGGTGAATCCCTCTTCCATGCAAAACGTGTAGAAATTGACATCCGACATCTGGCCGATCTGGCCGGAAGGAACGAACACGCCCACGTAGTCGGTCGTGATGAACGAGCGGACGTCGATCGCGGGGTTCGAGACGAATCCCGAGCCTTTCTGGTATTCGAGGGCAAAGGTCGAGGTGGGGCCCTGATCGTCCGGATTGAGTCCGAGCCCGAACGCCAGATTCGTTCCCGCTGCCGGGTCCCCAGGAAAGGCCGGAAGGTTGGCAAATGTCGGCCCCCGGGAAAGGTCATTGATCCAAACGACGTATTCGCAGCGCCCTGGCATCGGTGGCATCGGAGTGCCCGCCAGGCTGAACCCGAAGAGAATCGCACCCTGGTCGTATTGGGACCCGTCATGGGGTTGATCGCCGCTGAAGGTCAAGAAGGCATCGTGGTTGGGCGGCTCCACGGTCATCTGCCCGGTGGTTGCCCAGAGGCTGCTCTGGTCGGTTGGCCCAAAGATGTCTTGTTCCAATGGCCCGCCATGGAACTGCAGCGCCCAGGTGCTCAGGATGTCGATGTGATCCGGGGTGTAGCCCGGCTGTTGACCTGATGAATGTTCGAAATCGCCTGTCTCGTCGGCAACCGTGCTCTTTCCGGGTAGTGGTTCCCGCAGGAACTGGGCTGCGAAGAGACGACCTTGTGGTGTGGAGAATGCATCAATCAGAATCTCAACCGGATTGGGCTGTTCCTGGCCGATCGCGCCGAGCGGCGCCGAGATCAATGAGAGCATGAAGACAATGAGTGTCACGACAGCCCGATGACGCATCGAATCTCCGGTTGGGTCGACTCAAAGTATCAGCAAGTACTTCCCCAACGGTGGGTTTGCCTCACTTTGAAAGCAGCTTGTCGTGGGGTGAGCGAAACCTCGGGGTGACCCGTATCTCACCGATCCAGGCGCGAGTCTGGGCAGCGCAATCGTCTATCCGCTTCTGGCACGCACTACCTGGGTTTTCGAAGGTCTCGTGGACCACGTCACCACTCTTGTTCTGTGCCCAACCGCCAATGACCCGCCCATTGACCCACACGGTCGGCCCCGCGTTGCCGTTCCTGTCGAACAGTTGGCCCGCATTGTCCCCCATATACCACTTGCGTTCCTTCCAGCCCATTGTTGTCGAGTCGAGCGAAGGGAGCAGAGCGACCCAGTCGGAAGCGGGGTCGGTCTCGTGAACGTCGTCAGGGTGGAGATATCCGATGGACCCATCCTCGAGTGCGACTTCCACTGCATCAACCCGTTTCAATGCATTTCGGACGTTTGTAGCTGTCCAACCGGTCCACCACTTGATATCCATCTCCGTGCCGGGCCCAAAGGTCAACAGCCACGTTTTGATCAGCCGGTCGCGTGCGGTGTCCTCGTCCAGGGACTCCAGGGGCTCACCCAGCCAGCTTTCGGTGGTGGCCCAGCGATATTGGCTGCTGACCCACGAGCCGAGGGGCCGACCCCGCACTACGAGGCCTTCGGTGGCGAGGAGAAAGAGGATGCGGGTCGATGTTCCAACCTCACCTGCGAGTGAGCCATCCTTTTTGTAGATGGTGATCTTGGTGGAGAGCCGGGGTACGTCTGCGGTCAGCTCCCTGGCTGTTGCTTCACCGCGTTTGCGCAATGACTCAAGCGTTGCCTCACAAACCTCGCGCACCCATGTCGGGCCGTCATCGCTGACGCCTGATGATTGGATCATCGAGGCGGTCCGTTCCCTCTGTGGTCTGATCAAGGCCTTGGTCGAGCTGGCGTCGATCACCGGGGCGAAGTCGGTTGGCGTGACCCACATGGTCCGGCGCATGCCCAGAATCCTCAACAGGCTGCGGGTCTCGTAGAGGGCTTCTTCGATTTCACCTGGCGTCACATCGGGATTGCGGGCTCTCGTCGATAGGAACACGGTGGACGGGTCAGACGAGTGGAGACCGATCACCGACCTCGCGGCGGCCACCGGGTCGCTCGCGGGCACCGCCAAACGATGTCTCGCAGCGAGCCGTGCCCGGCGCTCGTCATCAGTCACAACCCTCAAATCAGGCAAACCTCAGGTTCTGGCGATCACATATGATCGGGATCCGCTCATCTTTGCGTGTAATCCGCTCACGACGCGGCGTCTCTACTCCTGAACCGACTCAGGAGACGACGATGAGAGCCAGGAATCGATTGATGACGATGGCATTGATCATCACCATGGTCACACTTCTCACTGGGACCGCTTACGGCGATGATGGCGGGCGTACCAATCACGACACGGCGGACGGTGCCGTTGACACTCCCACCGTCGAGGTCGTGGACCGTCCCGTTGACCGTGCGACCGATCGCCGGGGCGATGAGCCGTCGGATCGCCCGGTTGACAAGGTGACAGACCACACCGATGTTCGGCCGGCGGACCGGCCCGACGCTGAAGCTACGGTTCGATCCAAAGATCAGCCAACAGATCGCTGTGCCCTGAGGACATCCGACAAGGCGCGACCGTGTGTGGTTGACCGGACCACTGACCGGGCAACCGATCGATGCGCGCAGATTGCTGAAGATCCAAGAAGGTGCGTCGACCACCAACTGCCTCACGATCTCAACATCAGAAAACTGATCTGGCGCTTGATTCAGGCCCACGAGTGGGAGAAGCTGGTACGACTCCTCCACTGGCTTGGATGGCTCTGATCAGAAAATGACATGTCCTCTTCCCATATCCTCCCGGCACAGGGGGTGCGGATCACCCGTTTGACACAAGCGGCCCCGCACCCCCTCGACGGCCACGTCGACGGCATCCGGACACGGTCCGATGTCGCGTTCAGAGCTGTCCACGATGCGATGGTGGACGATCTCGTCTCCTTCGCCTTCGGGATGCTCAACGATCGTCAGACTGCGGAGGACGTGGTTCAGCAGTCCTTCGTGGAACTCGTCAATGCCGCTCCGAAGATCAAAGGGGACGGGAGGTCGCTCCGAGCGTGGCTCTACCGGAGTGTCCGGTTCGGGTGTCTCGACGAGTACCGGCGCAGATCCAGGCGTCCGGAAATTCCACAGGAGATGCTCACCGACACTGCGTCTGAGACGGATCCGCTCCGGGACCACCTCGACCCGAAGCTCGAGGTCGCCCTCAACTCGCTGAGCAAGCGTCATCGCACGGTTGTTTTGCTTAGGCACGTCGTCGGCCTGTCGGGGGACGAGATCGCCAGCATCATCGGATCAAGCCGTCGCGCCGCATACGCCGTCGTCGCTAGGGCTGAGGACAACCTTCGTGC
>JBAVIK010000042.1:0-1676 GCA_049686815.1 Acidimicrobiia bacterium
CGAGCCAACCTCGCTGAATGTCGATGACACTTCGCGACCGGCAATCTGCACGGCTACGAGGGCGATGATGGCGATCAGAACAACCAGAAGTGCGTATTCCACCATGGAAGCACCCTTCTCGTCCTTCATCCAGATCGTTACCTTGGTCCACAGAGCAAGCATGTAACCCCTCCTTGGGTATGTGTTTGCGGGCTTGCGGTAGGCAAGTTAGCCCACCGCGATCCCAAAACAATGGGTCTTGGGAATCATCAAGATCTCGCATATTCCAGGTTCGACTGGATGTCTGAATAAGTCGATGACAAGTTCGAACCCGCCAGCTGTACAGCCACCAGTGCGACGATTGCGATCAACACAACAAGCAACGCGTACTCGACCATCGAGGCCCCTCGCTCGCTGTATTTCATCAGGTTGTGTATCCGAGAAATCATATCTACTCCTGTCACCTCAAAGATTACGAGCAGATGCCAATTCCATCATGGGTCGGGAGGCCTAAAAGCCCGATTCAGGTGGGCCGGGCTATTCCGAGCCTGATTGCCTCGATCGCGGCTTGGGTGCGGTCACTCACCGCCAGTTTCTGAAAAATCGACGCAAGGTGATTCTTGACCGTCTTCTGTGAGATGTAGAGCCGGTCTGCGAGCTCATCGGTCGCTGACACGCCTACGGCGAGCAGCTGCAGGATCTCACGCTCTCTTTGGGTGAGGGATGCCGCACCGGGGTCGAGCTGGGCTTCACGGAAGGTCTCGAGGAGCTCGTCACGATCCTCGTCACTGAGCTCGATGAGGTTCTCACCGTCGGCAACGGCACGCACTGCGGCCGCCAGGGTCGCCAAGGGGACGCCTTTGGAGAAGAACCCACGTGCGCCGGCCTTTCTGGCCCGTTCCTTCTGTTCGTCGGTGGCGTGCATCGAAACGACGATGGCCCGGCTTCTCATTCCGAGGCCTTCGATGGCGTCAATCCCATCTCCGCCAGGCATTTCGATGTCCACTATTGACACTTCGGCGGGCTGTGAACTCAAGGCTTCTTCCAGGGCGGGACCCGAATCAACCACACCGACAACACGTGTGTCGGGCAGGCTGTTCAGGGCTTGTGATAGCCCATCGGCAAAGAGTTGGTGATCGTCGGCAATCATTATTCGGATCATGCGGCTCCCCATTCAACTGTTACGGCTGTCCCGACTTCTGGCTTTGACTCGAATTTGATGGTCGCCCCGATTTTGTGGGCGCGTTCCCGCATTCCAATGAGGCCAAAATGACCTTCGGGCTGATAGTCGGGATCGAAACCTTCCCCATCGTCGACGACCGAACAGACCCCGAAACTGCGATCGACTTGACCGGACACCACGACCATCGAGGCTCCGGAATGCCTATGGGCATTGCGTGCAGCCTCGGTGATTATCGAGGTGAGATCGCTGATCACCGCAGCACGTGGGGGTCGCCGTTCGTCGAGATCGACCACTATCGGAGGGTCGCCGGCCAGTTCGGACGTGGATTTGAGGATGCGAGCGGTCAGGGTGGCACCCGGGGCTGTTCTGAGATCAGCCACGCTCGCCCGGACATCCTCAACCAACTTGGTGACATTGGAGCGGAGAACTGCCAGGTCAGCTGCAATTTCTGGTCGGTCAGCCTGTTGCATCGCCGCCATGTCGAGAGCCAACCCCAGGGAGGCTAGTGATGGCC
>JBAVIK010000043.1:0-2486 GCA_049686815.1 Acidimicrobiia bacterium
GATCCTCGATATCACCGGCCCTGAGACCGCCCAGGATGTGATCGCCGCGTTTGCCGGTACCGCCTAGCGCTCTCCTCCGTGGAGAATCGAGTCGACTTGCCACCGAATCTCGCGACCACTGAGTCAGACTGTTGACCACACCCCGTAGGGAGGTCGATCATGATGAAGTTGTGGACCAGGTTCTTCGGCAACGATTGTGAGCATCTACGCACCCTGACCGTGAGATCGGTAGGTGTGGAACGAACAGTCTGTGAGCAATGTGGGAATGTCAGTTTCTCCATAGCCCCAAACCTTGTGATGACTGATGAATTGGTTATCGCCCTCGAGAAGGATGCCGAGTTGCCCAGAGTGGCAGGTTTGTAGGCAGATTCTGCCTAATTTGGCGCCCGATGAGGCGCAGGCTACTTCTCGGAACCACGTTCCTCTCCCTGTCGCTCGTTGCATGTGTTTCAGCGGAGACCTCGATCACATCGACCAGCCGCCATCTCAGTGTTGCATCGACTGCATCGACCCCATCGACGAGCACCACCAGTTCCGCGCCGGTCTCGACAACGCCAGCATCTGTGGACCCGGTAGCGACGACCCTCCCGCCCATCGAGTGTCGTCCCGATCCCTTTGCCAACGACCTTTCCGTGGTACTCGCCGACGATTACCCGGGAAAACAGATCACGGCCTATGTCCACGATCTCCGCACCGGCTGTAGCTATGAGCTGAATCCGGAGAACCGGCAGATCACCGCTTCGGTCTTCAAGGTCATGGTCTTGGCAGGGACCCTTCTCGAGGCCCAAGAAGACGGTCGCGAGATCACCGAGCGAGAGATGAACATGCTCGTTCCGATGATCCGAGAATCGGCCAATGGCCCCGTTCGCGCACTCTGGAGATCCTTTGGCGGATCACCGTGGTTTCGAGAGCAGGGTGAGGTCTTTGGCCTGCACGACACCCGCGTGGTTGGTGACGACGGCTCCTCATGGGGCGGGACCCGCACCAGTGCCAGGGATCAGGTGAATCTGCTCCGCCAGGTTCTGCTTGGCCAGTGGGGACCACTCGAGCCCGAATACCGCGCCGTCGCTGTCGATTTGATGACGTCGGTTGTACCGTCACCGAGTTGGGGAGTGACTGCGGGCGTCCCCGAGACGTGGACTGTCGCCCAGAAGAACGGTTTCGCAGGGCGAACCATCAACTCGGTTGGATGGGTGGACGAGCCGGGCCCAAGCCTCGGCTATGTGGTTGCGATTCTCACCCGGGGATGGTCCAGCCATCCGGCAGGAATTGCCGCCGTGGAGAGGATCAACTCAGAGATTGCCAGAGTGATGACTGCTCCCCGGAGCTGATTCACAATGGTTGTTGATTGGGGCCCACGATGAGGGCCCCAATCGATCACCTGAGCCGGACCGCTCCTCCGTCGACGGACAGGGTGGACCCGGTCATATACGAACCACCGGGACCTGCCACGAACACCACGGCAGGGCCGATGTCGCGCTCAGGATCGCCGAGACGTCTGAGGGGTAGGCTCGCCGTCAACTGTTCCTCGAGTCCGGGCACCATCTCGAACGACGCCTCGATTGCCGGAGTGCGCGCTATTGGCATGATGGTGTTGACGCGGATCCCGAATCCGGCCCACTCCACAGCGGCAGCCCTGCTCAGAGACTCGATCGCCGCCTTGGCCGCGCTATACGCACCTACACCGGCGAGGTCTGATCCGACTGCCGCCGGTGAGCTGACGTTGACAATCACGCCACCGTCATGAAGGTGGGGAAACGCTTCTCTCATGAACAGCAGCGTGGCCAGGGGACCGGACTTCCAGCCCGCCTCTACAGAGTCGAGTGGTATGTCGATGATCGAACCGAAGTTGTATTCCTGCGCGTTGTTCACCAGGACATCGAGCCCTCCGAGTGCCCTCACGGTTTGGTCGACAGCAGCCCGGACCTGGTCACCATCTTTGACATCACAAACGACCGCGATGGCTGTTCCACCGCGTCGGATGATCTCGTCGACCGTCGCCTTGAGTTTGACAGCGGTGCGACCTACAACCGACACGGCGGCGCCTTCCGCCGCCAAGGCATAACTGATGCCTTGACCAATTCCTTGTCCGGCACCAGTGACCAGGGCGACTTTGCCATCGAGGCCGCTCATGCGAAGAGAGCCTCGAGCCGGTCGAGCTGATGTACCCATCCGGCTTCGTTTTGGCCGACTTCCTCGGGTCGGGAAAGACCGTGGTGCGTCAGTTGCAGACGGGTGCCTTCGCCATGGGGCTCCAACTCGAACACCACGGTGGAGACCTCGTCATCTCCATCCATCGCCCACGAATGCACCAGCCGCGACGGCGGCTCGATCTCTTCGTAGAAGCCGAAGAGCCGGAACTCGGGGCCGTCGGCGCCAATTTTCACGGTGAACGCGAGCTTGCCGCCCAATGTGAGGTTCATCTCCTCCATCAATACTTCTGAGCCCTCGGGGCCCATCCATTTCGCAAACATCTCTGGTGTTGT
>JBAVIK010000044.1:0-6237 GCA_049686815.1 Acidimicrobiia bacterium
ATCCCCGAGGTGTGGCTGAGCAGATGGTGAACGGTGACACCGGAATCAAATCCGCCAGGCCAGAGACCGAGACAATCCTTCATCGGTGTGTCGAAGCCAAACGAGCCCTCCTCGACGAGACGTGCCACTGCGATCGCGGTGAGTGTCTTGGTCCCCGAAGCCTGGGCAAACCGTGTGTCGAGATGGTTGGGGATCGCCTCGGCGCGGTTGGCAAGACCGTGGACGGCCGCAAACAACCGTTCGCCGGCACGGGTGACGAGGACCACCCCCGAGAAAGAGTCGGTCAGCTCAGGATCGATCATCTTCGAAGGCTAGGTGTTGAGGCAGGTGGACGGGAGGGCCCTAACTGATGCCGCCGAGATACTTGTGGGTCCAGACCCGGGATGTGGTCTGGCCAGCCGTGGTGAGCCAGCGGCGCACGGTTACGGTGCCTCCGCCATCGTGGGTCGCCCAGCCGGTGATCGACCAGGTCACTCTTCGGGCAGTCACATCTCCGCTGCTGGTGATCCAGGTGCTGGTGCCGCCACTGTGATGTCCGACCATGGTGCGACCGTTGTTGTTTCCCCACATCTCGACGGTGATCGAAGATGATGTGTAGCGGGTCCGAATCGTGATCGGAAAATCGGTGTCGTTTCGGAACACCACATTGGGTGAGGGATAGCCCATGGTTGCCTCGATCCCCATCGGGTATCTGGCGATATAGCGGCTGTGAGGCTTGTGGTCGATGTCCTCGAACCCGCCGAAGAAGATGGCGCCATATATCGACGTCCCGAATTGGCTGGTGCCACCCCCGATATTGAGCGGGTGGTCACAGCAATACCCTTCCCCGTCGAGGAGGATCGGAGCCGGGACATAGCCTTTGGCGGTTGTGCGTGGCCCGATCCGGGCATTCAGATCGAAAACCTCACCGGGTTGGACAACGAGACCGTCGACCTCGCGTGCCATCGTCTGGATGTTGTGGACCCGTGGCTCACAGCAGCTGTGATAGGTGGTGAATCGTGAGACCAGATGAATCGGCAGAGGTGGTGCGGAGCTGCCACCGGGCAAGACCCCAAACGTGCCGGATACCGGGACCGTCTTGGTGTTCCCGAACTGGATGGTCTCGTTGGCATTCCCCGAGCTGTTCTCGAAACGCAGATACATCGTTCCGTTGCCGGGTCTGAATATCCCGACCGTGTCGGCCCCCGACACACCCTTCTGAGCCCAGTCACCGACGATGATCTTGTCCTTTGGCACCCCGTAGAAGAAATCAGAGTCGGCGAACCCAGTCGACAACGAGTTGCGGAAATAGACACGACCGTTCGACTCCCTATGGAGTCCGACCGTGTCGATGCCATCGTTGTCGAAGTCGCCGACGAAAGGCTTGTCACCGGGACTGCCAAAACCATAGGAGAACTCCGCATTACCCAAACCCTGGTCGGCCGAGCCGATCTCGTTGATGACATAGATCCGCTGCTCTGAGGGTCTGTAGATCGAAACCGTGTCACAGCCGTCATTGTTGAAGTCACCGGCCAGCGGAACATCACCGGGAATCCCAAAGAAATACTTGGTATTGGCGAAGCCGGCGTTGTTGGTGTTCCGTAGGTACACGTAGCCGTCCGATCGGCGGTACAGACCGGGCGTGTCGGTCCCATCGCAGTCCCAGTCACCCATGAATGGGGTGTCACCAGGGACGCCGTAGTAGAACGAGGTCGTCTGACCGTTGCCCGAGTCGTAGAGATACCACTTGCCATTTCCGGTGTCGACCACACCAACCGAATCCTCAGCGGGATCAGCGGCGAAGGCGGGCATCGCCAGAGCCATCAGGATCCCCACCGCACCAAGGAGGAGCAAGAGACGACGACCGTCGGTCACACGTTGGAAGTTAGGCATAGGCAGATCCCAAACCGAAGAGCGGAGACTGACCATTCTTGTCGCGATCGGGATCCAAATCGAGAATCAAACCACTGCGAGCAGTTCCCACTCGCCGGGAACACCCTTGAGTGTGTGAGTGCCCCTGCTCTCGAAGACGACATCTGTGCCGACGAGAAGGTCCCTCACGGTGCGTGATACCAGTGTTTCGGAGTCATCAGCTTTCGCCAAGAGTCGGGAGGCAATGTGCACTGCCATCCCGGCCACATCATCACCCACCATCTCGACTTCTCCAGCGTGGATACCGCAGCGAATGTGGATCCCTAACTCGGCGAGAGAGCGAGCGAGATCCCCCGAGAAGCGAACCGCCGCACGCGGACCGTCAAACAGGGCGAGAATCCCGTCGCCGGTGGTCTTGATCGCTCGCCCACCCCAGCGCTTCAACTCGCTCTCCGAGACGGCGTCGTGACGTTCCAGGAGATGACGCCAGGCCGTGTCGCCCATCGAGGCAGCCATTTCAGTCGAACCGACGATATCGGTGAACACAATGGTGGCAACCCTGCGATCCGGCTCAACCGAGCCTCGCCGGCCCGTCACGAACTCCTCGATCTCCTCGACCAGAGGCTCCCAATCGCCCGCCCAAATCCAGTGGTCGTTGCCGGGGAACTCGATGAACTTGGCACCGGGGATCTTGGAGGCGATATACCGACCTTCCTCTATCTTCACGTCGGGGTCGTCCCGGCGATAGAGACACAGAGTCGGCACCTGGATCTCGGGAAGTAGCCCGGTGACGTCGATATACGAAGACCCCATGTTGAGTGCCGCTGCCGCGCTTGGGCTGGCTGCTGCTCGGAGGTATCGGGCCAGCCAGGAAACATGAGCCGTATCGCCCGAGTTGCTGGGCGCGTAGTAGTCGACAATCGACTGGGTGCTTCCCCAGTTCTTGTCGATCGACTCCGAGTCGGCGATCCTCTCCTCGAGGGTCGGCGCCCACGGATAGTCCTCAGATCGGAGACGCTTTGCGTACGTGCAGGCAAGTATGAGCTTCTGGCTTCTCTCCGGATACCTGTGGGCAAAACGGATCGCCGTGCTCCCCCCCTCGGAGTGGCCAAATAGGACGGTTTCACTAGATCCGACTTCGTCGAGGACGGCGCGCATGTCATCCATGCGGATGTCGGGGTCGGTCAGCTCGTGCGGAGGAACCGGGTCGGAAAGCCCAATGCCGCGCTTGTCGAATGTGATCAGACGCGAGAACGACGCCAGCCGGTTGAGAAATCGGGCAAGACCGGGGTCATCCCACATCATGTCGAGGTTGGTTACCCAACCGGCTGCGTACATGAAGTCGATTGGACCGTCACCCACCACCTGAAACGCGATGTTGACATCGCCACTCTTGACATAGCCCGTCTCCGGCATCGCGGTCAACGATACCGGAGGCCCGTCGTTCTAGAACTGCTGCTCTTCGGTACTCCCGACCAGAGCCAGTGTCGACGAGTCGCCACCGGAGACCGTCTGGCTCACCAGGTCGAAGTAACCCGCTCCAACTTCACGCTGATGACGTGTTGCGGTGTAGCCATGCTCCTCGTTGGCGAACTCCCGATCCTGAAGTTCCACGTAGGCACTCATCCCGATCTCCGCATACCCTCGGGCCAGCTCGAACATCGAGTCGTTGAGGGCGTGGAAGCCGGCCAAGGTGATGAACTGGTATCGGTAACCCATCGTCCCCAGTTCCTTCTGGAATCGGGCAATGGTTCCCCGATCCAGATGAGCCGACCAGTTGAACGACGGCGAACAGTTGTAGGCCAGCATCTTGTTTGGGAACTCGGCATGTATTGCCTCGGCGAAGACGCGCGCCTCCTCGAGGTCAGGCTTTGATGTCTCACACCAGATCAGATCGCAATAGGGGGCATATGCGAGGCCCCTTGCGATCGCAGAGTCAAGTCCACCGGTGACTTTGTGGAATCCCTCGGCGGTGCGGTCACCTTCGATGAACCTGCGATCTCTGGGATCGACGTCTGAGGTGAGGAGTGTCGCCGAGTTGGCGTCGGTGCGGGCCACCACGATGGTGGGCACACCCATCACGTCGGCGGCCAGTCGCGCCGACTGCAGCGTTCGAATGTGCTGACCGGTTGGAACCAGGACCTTGCCCCCCATGTGACCACACTTCTTCTCAGCGGCGAGCTGGTCCTCGAAGTGGACCCCGGCGGCGCCGGCCTGGATGAAACTCTTGGTCAACTCGAAGACATTGAGGGCTCCCCCAAAACCGGCCTCTCCGTCGGCGACGATCGGAACGAACCAGTCGCGCTCCGTTTCGCCTTCCGACCAGTGGATCTGGTCGGCGCGACGCAGAGCGTTGTTGATCCGCTTGACCAGGGCCGGCGCCGAGTTGGCCGGATACAGAGACTGGTCGGGATAAACCTCGCCGGCGAGATTCCCATCGCCTGCGACCTGCCAACCCGAGAGATAGATGCTCTTCAGCCCTGCCTTGACCATCTGAACGGCCTGCCCTCCGCTGAGAGCACCGAGGGCATTGATGTAGTCCTCCGACGTGAGGAGGTTCCACAACTTCTCCGACATCCGGCTCGCCAACGTCTGTTCCTCTCGGAGACTTCCTCTGAGACGGACGACTTCTTCGGCGGTGTAGTCGCGGTTGACTCCAATCCAACGAGGGTTGGTCTTCCAATCCTCGGTCAGGGTCTTTGATTCGTTGGCGATGACGGACACGATCCCTCCTAGTTGATGTACTCGTAGGCAGGCAGGGTCAGAAACTCGATGAAGTCCTCCGCTAGGGCGACCTCTTCGAAGATCTTGCGGGCTGTGTGCAGTTGTTCAGGTGAGGCGGGTCCTTTCGACTCGATGTTGGCGACTGTCTCGGCGACGATCGACCTGACCAATGACTCGGTGACCGTTTCTCCTTCGACCGTTTCGACCGAGTGCCGGGCCCATTGCCAGATCTGAGACCTGGAGATCTCCGCAGTGGCGACATCCTCCATGAGATTGTCGATTGCTGCTGCCCCGGTCCCCGATAACCATGATGCGAGATACTCGACACCGACTTCGACGTTGGTTCGCAAACCGTCGAGGGTGACCTCGCCTGGGAAGTCGAAATCGAGTAGCTCTCCTGCGCCGACGTTGACGTCGTCACGTTGATGTTCAACTTGATTGGGACGATCGCCGATCACCTTGTCGAATTCGGCTTGCGCCACACCCACCAGGTCGGGGTGGGCAACCCAGGTGCCGTCACAACCTGCTGCGGCCTCCCGCGCCTTGTCCGCCGAAACCGCAGTCATCGCCCTCTCGGTGACCTCGGGCTCGCGTCTGTTGGGTATGAATGCCGCCATGCCCCCGATGGCGTGCGCCCCGCGACGATGACAGGTCTTGACCATCAGTTCGGTGTAGGCGTGCATGAACGGGACCGTCATGGTGATCTGGGCCCGGTCTGGCAGCACGAAGTCGGAGTGGTTCCGAAATTTCTTGATCACCGAGAAGATGTAGTCCCATCTACCGGCGTTGAGACCGGCGGCGTGCTCTCTCAGCTCGAAGAGAATCTCATCCATCTCGAAGGCGGCGAGGATGTTCTCGATCAGAACCGTGGCCTTGATCGTGCCCTTGGCCATGTCCAGCCGCTCCTGTGCCCAGACGAACACGTCGTTCCACAATCTGGCTTCGAGGTGCGACTCGAGTTTCGGCAGGTAGAGATAGGGACCACTGCCGTTGGCCAAAGCAGCGCGCCCCCCGTGGAACAGGTAGAGACCGAAGTCGAACAGCGACGCCGACATCGCGACACCCTCAACCAGGAAATGCTTCTCGGTGAGGTGCCAGCCGCGAGGTCTGACAATGAGAGTGGCCACGTTCTCGTTCAGTTGGTAGCGCTTGGTCTCCGTCTCCAGACTGAGAGTTCGCTCGTAGGCCTCGACGAGGTTGGCTTGACCCTCGAGCAGGTTGTGCCATGTCGGGGTGGTTGCGTCTTCGAAGTCGGCCATGAACACCCTGGCACCTGAGTTCAGGGCGTTGATCATCATCTTCCGATCAACCGGGCCGGTGATCTCGACTCTCCGATCTGCAAGGTCGTCAGGCAGAGGCGCAATTTCCCAATCGTCGGCCCGGACTGCGGCGGTGCCGGAGAGAAAGGTCGGCAGCTCCCCACGATCAAGTCGTTCCTGACGTCGTTGACGCTCTTCCAGGATCTGTCCGCGCCGCCAGCCGAACTCGGTTTCGAGTTCGATCAGAAAAGACACAGCCTCTTCGGTGAGGATCTTCCGCTCGATCTCGTCTTGCCAGAATTGATTCATAAGTTGGCAGTGTCTTATACGAAGACTTTAATTCGTGGTATTTGAACCGATAAGATCGTCTGATCTTTCATAGAGGAGCAGGAATGGCTGATTC
>JBAVIK010000045.1:0-10404 GCA_049686815.1 Acidimicrobiia bacterium
GCAACAACCTTCCCTCGGCCGCAACCGCGCCGTAGGAAAACCCTGTAGCGGGTGGCATCCCATCCGGATTGAACAGAAGATGCCGGGTCATCGGCCCTTCCATTCTGGCGCCCGTTTGCCGGTAAACGCTTCGTAGAACTCTGAGTGGTCTTCGCTAGTCATGAGCAGAGCCTGAGTGAAGGCCTCCATTTCGATCGATGATGCCAGGTCCATGTCCAGCTCCCTGCTCAACAACACCTTGGTCGCGCCGTAGGCCATGGTCGGACCCTGAGCCATTTTTGCGGCCATCTCTTGTGTGCGGGCCTCCAGCTTGTCGTCTTTGACGACGGTGGTGGCAAGACCTACCGACTCGGCACGCCGAGCATCGATCTTCTCCCCGAGCAAGAGCATCTCCGTCGCACGCCCCAGTCCGACCACGCGGGGTAAGAGATAAGCCGAGCCCATATCGGCACCCGCCAAGCCGACCTTGGTGAAAAGGAAATAAAAGGATGCCGATTCGGCCATGACCCGCAAATCAGACGCGAGAGCGATGACTGCACCCGCTCCAGCCGCCACGCCGTTGATTCCGGCGATCACCGGGTTGGGGAGCCGGCGAAGCCGCACCACGACAGCACCGGTCATTCGAGTGAATTCGAGGAGGGCACGGCTGTCGGATTCGAGGAGCACGCCGATGATCTCGTCGACATCGCCACCCGAGCAGAAACCGCGTCCGGAGCCGGTGATGACGAGAACACTGACATCATCGCGGTACTCAACCTCGAAGAGTAAGTCGCGGAGATCTGCGTAGACCTCGAAAGTCAAGGCATTCAGCTTCTCTGGACGGTCGAAGGTGATCGTGCCAATGCCACCTGATACAGCGAAAGAGAAATGGTCCCAGCTGCCGGTGAAACCTGCAGAAGCTCGGAAGGGGCTCACGACACTGGAGAGTAACTCCGATGGACATAGATCAGAACCAGCCGTTAACTTCGGTTCATGGACTTCCCAATCTGGAGCGCTATCGGTCGCCTTCTCGCCCGGATCTCAGCGGGAGGCTGACCAACTTGGAGCCGTCGCCTCTCGTTGCCGAAGCCGAACATCTCGGCCAGGCCCTCGTGCCAATCGCTGAAGGAGGCACGCCGGGCAAGGTGAACCGGGACCTGGTCAAGGCGCTGGCAACGGCAGGTCTGTTCCATCGTCTGTTTTCGACGGAAGGTGTCACGGCCGCCGATCTGTGCCAGATGCGCCAGGGTCTGGCGCGGGTGTGCACCGAGGCCGAGACGGCCCTGGCCGTGCAGGGATTGGGCGGGACGCCAATTGCTCTTCAGGCGAGTCGAGAGGTCAAGGAGACCTGGATGCCAGTCCTGCGATCCGGCGACGCCGTGGCCGCCTTTGCACTCACCGAACCTGGTGCGGGTTCCGACGCGGCCAACCTCGCCATGACTGCAACCCGCGACGGCGAAGGCTTCAGACTCAGTGGGGAAAAGAGATACATATCCAACGCCCCGGATGCCGACATCGCCACAGTGTTTGCTCGAACCACCCAGGGTGCGGGAGCTCGAGGTGTCACAGCATTTGCGATCCCGATCGACGATCCGGCCATCAAACCGTTCTCCCTGGAGATGATCTCGCCACATCCCCTGGGGGGGTGGATATTCGAAGACCTATACGTCGAGCCCAGCCAGGTCTTGGGTCAGCTGGACCAGGGCTTCCGCGTCGCCATGCAGACACTCGACTTGTTCAGGCCAAGCGTTGGCGCCTTTGCTCTAGGCATGGCAGAAGCGGCGTTTCGGATCGCCCTGGAACACGCTGCTCAACGAGAAGCATTCGGGTCTCCGCTGTCTGAGTTCCAGGGAGTGTCACACCAGTTGGCCGACGTCCGGGTGAGCATTGAAGCGGCGGAGCATCTCGTTTACTCGGCGGCGGCCACATACGACACGGGAGATCGAGAGAGACTCACCGGGCGGGCCGCAATGGCCAAGCTGTACGCGACGGAGTCTGCCCAAAAGGCAGTAGACGTCGCAATACAGATACTTGGAGCGCGAGGGCTCGAGTCAGATTCAACGCTCGCTCATCTCTACAAGGAGGTGCGCGCCCCACGCATCTACGAGGGAACTTCAGAGATCCAGCGCAACATCATCGCCAGGGAGGCGTTTAGAGGAAGAATCTGATCCGACTCCCTGTCGGACGGTCCGACCGCCTGGAAACTTCAAGCCACCGCGATGCGCGCCCGGACCATGACACATGCTTCAGCGATCCACTCAAAGTCGCCGGCCTCGAGAACATCTTTCATCTCCATAGAGAATGCGCCCGGCTGAATCCAGACATTCCTGATACCCGCTGACACACAATCCTCGAGCACCTCGATCCCTCTCTTGGCAGGGACGACTAAAACCACGATGGTGGGCTTCTCGGGCAAATCGCTCACCTTCGACCAACACGGATCCCCGTCGACAGTGGAGCGATATGGATTAACCGCATACACCGGGAAACCCTTTGCCTTCATGTCGCGATAGATGATTCCCCCATATTTCGAGGGGTGATCAGTGGCACCGACAATCGCCAGGGAGGTACCCGGCTCGCTCAGCAAGGGTGTGAGATCTTTCATGAAGGATCAAACGCTAACTGACGGGAACTGCATTCCCATGTGTCTCCTGAAACTGCCACTAACCCAGTGCCTCTTTGGCGAAGGCGGGGACGGGCACCGGACGGAAATCCTCCGGATCGACAAACACAATCACCTCACGACCTTCTGCAACCACGACATCATCGCTTTGGCGTCGGGAGACGACAGCGATGATCATCGAAGTGTTGCCCCACCGCTCAACCTCGATGGACGTGATGAGGGTGTCACCGAGCGTGGCAGAAGCTCGGAAGTCGATCTCGACGCGGGCAGTGACGACGTCTACTCCACTCCCCCCCAGCTCGACCCCACCCAAACCGGCTTCTTCACACCAGTCGGTCAGTGCATCATCCCAATACCGTGCGTAGTTGCCATTGAAGACGATTCCCTGAGGATCACAGTCCGAGTATCTGATCTTCTGCTGGGTCGACATCGGGGCGAAGCTAGCCAACCCCACCGACCAAGAGAGCGATGCGCCACTACCGTCTCAAGCCGTGGAATCTGTCATTCTCAACGGAGACCCGCTGACACCCCAGCAGGTGGCTGACGTGGCGTTTGAGCGTGTCGAAGTGATAGTTGCCGCCGATCTCGCCGAGCGTCTCTGGCCAGCCCGCCAGCTCGTCGATGAAGCCGTCGAGACGGGTGAGGTCGTCTACGGCATCACGACCGGTTTCGGAGCTTTGGCCTCGACCCACATCGGAAAAGAGCAGGGTGAGGCCCTCCAATACAACTTGATCCGCTCCCACGCTGCCGGAGTGGGAGCCCCGTTGCCGGACCCCCTGGTTCGGGCGATGCTCCTCCTCAGAGCGAGAACTCTGGCTCAGGGCCACTCTGGAGTTCGCCCCGTCATCGTCGAGAAGCTCATCGAGATGCTGCAACGTGGCATCCTCCCTGTGGTTCCCTCGCAGGGCTCGGTTGGGGCGTCGGGAGACCTGGCCCCGTTCGCGCATCTCGCCCTTCCCATCATCGGAGAAGGCTCGGTGAGGGTCGGAGGTGAGGTCATGGCGACCGGAGATTCCGACCTCGTGCCGGTTGAGCTCATGACCAAAGAAGGCTTGTCGCTCCTGAATGGGACCGAAGGCATGACCGCCATGGGAGCAATCGCCTTGGAGCGATCCCGACGTCTCGTGAGGGCCGCCGACGTCGCCGTGGCACTCACTATCGAAGCAATCCTCGGGAGCGCCACTCCATTTCGAGCTGAGATCCATGCCCTTCGCCCTCATCCCGGCCAGGTGAGGTCGGCGGCCAGGATTGCCGCACTCCTCGATGGCTCAGAAATCGTTGAAAGCCACAAAGCAGACTTCGATCACGCTGTCCAAGACGCCTATTCCTTGCGATGCGCTCCCCAGGTACACGGAGCAGTCAGCGACACACTGGACTACCTCGAATCGGTGTTGACCAGAGAGATGGGCTCGGTGGTGGACAACCCAATCGTATTTCCGGAAACAGGAGAGGTCTTGTCGGGTGGCAACTTCCACGGTCAACCTCTCGCTTTCGCCCTCGACTTCGCTTCCATCGCGGTGTCCGAGCTCGCCTCGATCTCGGAGCGCAGAACCGACCGCATCCTCGATCCAACAAGGTCCCAGGGCCTGCCGGCATTCCTAGCCCGGAGCCCTGGTCTCAACTCCGGTTACATGATCGGTCAATACGTGCAGGCAGCGTTGGTCGCAGAGAACAAGATTCTCGCCCATCCGGCTTCGGTGGAGTCGATTCCGACCTCGGGTAGTCAGGAAGACCATGTGTCGATGGGCTGGGGCGCCGGAAAGAAGCTTCTCGAGATATTGGACAATGTCACAAGGGTTCTCGCCATCGAGATCCTATGTGCAGTGCAAGGGATCGAGTATCGGGCGCCCCTCCGGCCGAGCCCCCAAACACGGGAAGTCGTGGAAACGGTCCGGGCAGTGGTCCCCCGGCTCGAGGAGGACCGATCCTCGACGAGCGACATCGAAGCCGTGGCCGGTCTGATCGATTCTGCCGCCTTCGCCAAGCAATGAGCGATCTGTTTCTCACCAACATCGGGCACCTGACGACCAACCACGCTGACCCGGTTGAAGAAGCAGTTGTCGTGGTGGACAACGGGCTGGTCAGCTATGCCGGGGCGGCCTCCGATGCACCCGAGCATCGCGGTCGACCGCTGATCGACTGCGCGGGCAAGGCCGTGATCCCGGGTTATGTGGATGCCCACACCCATCTGGTGTTCGCCGGGGATCGGTCCGGGGAATTCGCCCGCCGGCTCGCCGGAGAGTCCTACTCGTCCATATCTGCTGAGGGCGGAGGGATTCTGTCGACCGTCTCAGCCACCAGACAGACGTCAGAGGAGACACTCTACGATCTGGCGGCACAACGTATCCGGCGAATGGTCGCCGCAGGTACCACCTCCCTCGAGGTCAAGTCCGGGTACGGTCTCGATCTGGAGACCGAACTCAAGCTCTTGCGAGTGGCGCGGGCGCTCGGTGAACGTCTGCCCGTGACGATCAAGACCACTTTTCTCGGTGCGCACTCCATCCCGCCCGAATTCCGCAACGACCGAGCTGGATACATCAGTCTCGTGGTCGATGAGATGCTTCCGGCAGTGGCTCCGTACGCCGACTACTGCGACGTCTTCGTCGAAGAGAGCGTTTTCAGTGTCGACGAGGCACGGGAGATCTTTGTCGCTGCCTCCCGACACGGCCTGACCGGCCGCGTGCATGCTGAGCAGTTGAGTCATTTGGGTGGGGCGGCCCTGGCAGCGGAGATAGGCGCTTCCTCGGCTGACCATCTCGACCATGCATCACCGGGCGATGCCAGGATTCTGGCTGCTGCGGGGGTCTCAGCTGTTCTCGTCCCCGGGGCGGCATACAGCCTCGGGTTGGCTCAGCCGTCGGCACGAATGTTTTGGGATGCAGGGTGTGTCGTTGCACTGGCCACCGACTGCAACCCGGGGACCTCATACATGGAATCGATGGCCCTCATGATCTCCCTGGCTGTCACCCAGATGGGGCTGACTGTCGACGAAGCCTTGTGGGCTGCCACCCGGGGGGGAGCACTCTCGCTGGGTTTGGATCAAAGGGGGTGGCTGGGAGAGGGGGCATTTGGCGACATGGTCATACTGGACGCAGCGACACCTGCGCACATCCCCTACCGACCTGCCACCAACCTCGTCGCGACGACGATCAAGCAGGGCGCGGTGGTGTAGGGCAGTGTTAGCCCATCGACGCATCGTCGGTTGGGGGACCCAACCTCCCCGCACCGTCCCGACGACTTGAATGAGAAATCGAAGGTGAGGAGTTCATATGGATCGTGACAAGATCAACGCGTTTCTCGAGACGTTCACGGGTTTCGTCTCGGGCACGACCACTGTCGGGCTCCTCGCCGTCGCCGATCGGTCGGGTCTGAGTGCCTACTTGGGTGAACATGAGAGAGGCACTGCAGAGGAGATCGCAGATGGGGCCGATCTCGACGAGCGCTATGTCAAAGAGATCCTCTCGGGCCTCACGGCGGCCGGAGTGACCGAGTATGACCCCTCCTCTAAGGTGTTTCGACTGCCACCGGAACACGCTTTGTTCCTCGCAAGCGAAGTCAGCCCCTACTTCATGGGTGGCTTCCTCGACATGCTCCCATCCGTCATGGCACAGATCGAAGGCGTGACCACGGCGACAGTTCATGGCGGTGGGGTGGGCTTCGAGGAGTTCGGGCCGTCGATCATCAAAGGCATCGACCGGGGCAACACCCCCTCCCAACGTGTCTTTCTCACCACGCGATGGCTGCCCGCGATACCGGGCATGGTTGAACGGCTCGAAGAAGGAGTTCGCGTTGCAGATATCGGGTCTGGCTCGGGCACGGCGGCGATCCTCATGGCCGGGGCATATCCCAAGTCGGAGATCTTTGGATACGACATCTCCGACGACTCTGTTGCGCTGGCTCGAAGTCGCTCGGAGGGGATGGGGAACGTGCAGTTCGACGTCTATTCGGTAGACGAGATACCAGTTGACCCCGGCTTCGATCTCGTGACGAGCTTCGACGTCATTCACGACCTCACCAACCCACTGACCGGTCTCCGTCGAATTCGGGAAGCTCTGAGCCCCGATGGGGTCTATCTGATGATGGAACCGAACGCCAGCTCTCATCTTGAAAACAACCTGACACCCAGAGGAGCAATGCTCTACGGGATATCGACCTTGCTCTGCATGACTCAGTCGCTCGCTGCCGGAGGTGCAGGGCTCGGTACCGCGTGGGGACTCGAGATGGCACGCGACTATGCCATGGAGGCCGGGTTCGGGTCCTTTCAACATCTCGACGGCATAAGCAACAGCTTCTCGGCCTTCTATCTTCTGACTCCCTGAAAATGGAGCAGCGCTGGCTCGCCGAATACGCATGGCTTGGCAGTGAGCGTCTCGAGTCTCGTGTTCTGATCACGGCAACCGGTGGGGTTTTCACCGGGGTATCTCCGAACTCCGAAGATCGCACTGCTCAACGCATCCAGGGTGTGGCGCTACCCGGCTTGGTCAATAGCCATTCCCACGCCTTTCACCGCTCACTGAGGGGACGCACCCACAGTCAGGGAGGGGACTTCTGGGAGTGGCGAGACCTGATGTATGAATTGGTCGGAGACCTCAACCCCGAGACGTATGAGGATCTAGCGACACAGGTCTATCGCGAAATGGCGGAAGCCGGAATAACCGTCGTCGGAGAGTTCCACTACCTACACCATCAGCCAGGCGGATCGCCGTATGCAGATCGAAACGAAATGGGTCATGCATTGATCAGGGCCGCCCGCAACTCTGGGATACGGATCGCCCTGCTCGATGCCGGCTATCTGAGGTCCGGCTTCAACGACGACTCCCTAAATCCGGTGCAGCAGCGTTTCAGCGACGGCACGGTTGACGCCTGGCTTGACCGTTTTGTAGAGCTGAGTCTCGCCTATAAGGACGAGAGCGATGTGAGGATCGGCATCGCACCCCATTCGGTGCGTGCACTTTCACCCGAAGACCTGGCGAGAGTCGCCGACTTTCGCAACAGCGCCACCAGGACACACATCCACGTATCGGAGCAGCCCTCAGAAAACGCTGATTGTGTGCTGGCCACCGGTGTGACCCCGGTGGGTCTGCTGGATCGGGCAGGCCTACTCGGCCCGACCACGACCGCAGTCCACGCCACCCACCTGACGAGCAAAGACATCGGACTGCTCGGAGACTCGCATACAGGTGTTTGCTACTGCGCAACGACCGAGCGGGATCTTGCTGATGGTCTCGGCCCGTCCGGTGACCTGCATGCGGCCGGTGCGAAGCTGAGTGTGGGGTCGGATTCACACGCGATGATCGATCTATTCGAGGAAGCCCGAGGGATAGAGCTGCATAACCGTCTTGCCACCGGCCATCGGGGAGCCTTCAGTCCGGGTTCGCTGCTCGAAGCTGCAACAGTCAACGGCGCGGAGACACTGGGATTTGAGTCGGCGGGCATCGAGGTCGGCTCACCGGCCGACCTCATCGCCGTCTCGACTACATCCTGGCGAACACGTGGATTTGAACCGACAGACGGAGTCGGGCAGTTGGTTTTTGCGGCCACATCGTCTGATGTAACTGACGTTTTCGTGGCAGGCAAGAGGATTGTCTAAGGGTGCATCAGGTGACGTCGAGCCAATCTGGTCCTGAAACTGCACCCATACCCCCAGGGCAATGCTCGATGTCGGCGACGATCGCAGCTGTCGGACCCTGCGGTTTGGCCAGATCCTGAGGGATTCCACAACGCACCATGTCGACCCCAACCCAGACGAACTCCCATGGCTCGGGGTTTGGTCCCTGATCTTGACCATCGTCGGGGTAGGAGGGAATCAATCCAAACGACTTGGGTATCTCGAAGTTGGACTGTTGGAGCCAGGCGTAGTCCGGCGTCGACCTGAAGTCGCCAAATGTGCCATCTCTATATCGAAAGTCGAGCGCATAACCACTGTGGTGTTTCGAGGTGCCCGGGACCGAGTACCAGGTCAGGGCGGCGTCGATAGCTTCGTCCGATGAGCCGCTCAGCTTCGAGCGGAACTGGGTCCTTTGTGATGCTGGTGAGCGGTAGGCAGACGAGACCACGAATCTCATTCCAGCGTCACGTGCCTCGGCCTTCAATCCGACCCAAGCATCGGCGGCCTGAGGCTGCATGGTCACCCCGTCGGCACCACCGAGATCTCCCGCAGCAGTGGGGCGCAGAACGTAGCCACGTTCGAGTGCACGCTCCCAGATACGGTCGTCCAACTCATCGTTGCCGGTTATGGCATACCGCTCGGCGGGCGTCTCCAAGTTGGAGAGGGTGTTGGAAACCGCATACTCGTACAGCGCCTGAAACCCCGACCCTGTGTACTCGGGGAGTTGCAGCTCTTGGGCAATTGCAGGCGTCACCCAGACATTGACCAGAGCGATCATCAACAGCCAGGCTCCAAAACGCTTCACGGTCGTTGAACGCTAGGGCGCTCCGAGCGCTACCAGGCACCTCCCCCACCGCCGCCACCACCGCCGCCACCTCCACCAGAGAAGCCACCACCGCCACCCGACGATGATGGGGGTGTGAACGCGCCGGAGAGCGCAGATGAGATTCCCGTGAAGGCATTCTCGGTGTGACCACCGGTATACCCGTAGTTCCCAAACCAATAGATCGAGGAGTTGGTTTCCAGTTCGGGGGGAGCATGGAGACGGGCCTGCTCCAGGACCTCTTCGGCTACGCCAAACGCTATCGCATAGACCAGGTAACGATCCCAGAGCTCAAGCGAGATGGCAGGTGCTTCCTCGAGCCTCGAGAAATCGGTCAGATAGTTGCGGAACGCCGACCATCTTGCGGCCTCGAAAGCTCCTTCTTTGGTTCGCTTCACCCGGACGCGGCGGAACGCTAGGAAGACGAACAGGAGCACCGCTCCGAGGGTCATTCCGATCAGGATCAGAATCGCCATGGCGGTGCCTCCAGGACGACTGCCAAGGACATTGGGCAAGATAAAGAACCCGGCTGCGATCAAACCGACCACAAGCAGGCCAACAAGGAAGGCGATTCCGTTTCCTCGATCGTCGAGAAGGCTCTTACGAACGGCTGTGAGGACCCGGCTCCTGAAACTCCGATAGGTCTCGGCATTCGCCGTTGCGTCTTCGCGAATGCCAGTCCGAAACTCGTGGAGCGGACGCGGACCCAATTCGAGGACCCGACCGACGACGGTCATGACCGACTGCTCGAAGTTGCGCAGACCGGTCGTCTTCTCACCGACCGAGAGGACGAGATCCGTGATGGTCTCGGTGCGTAAGCCACCCCAGGTCGCCCGCTCCACTTGTGTCGGCTGGGCGTCGATCGAGCCCTGACGGATCAGGTCGAAGAGTGTGGCGGTGAACTCCTTCTCGGTCACGGCTCCTTGCGACAGAAGCGCACCTACTTCGGCAGGTGTCAGATCGGTCGGGGGCTCCTGCTCATATTCGCGGTCGTAAGCGACACGTGGCTCTCGCCCGTACACCCAGTAGACCAGCCCGCCCATCCCCACGACGATCACTGCGGCGAGGGCACCACCGATTATCAACCCGGTCCTCGCCGCTGCCGCGGCGTCTTCAGCCTCCTCGGCGAATCGAGCCTCTTCGTCGAGTATCGCGTCGAGACCGTCGCTTTCGACTCTGATCGCGCCATCGGTCGAAGTCAGGAGTTCAGTCGGGAACGTGGTGCGCAGCTCAACCCATTGATTGGGCGGAACGTTGTGCGCTTCCAGCGAAGGGGAGACTCCGTCCTCCCCCAAAGAGGTCGAGCCATCAACACCCAGGGGATGGCCCCAGACTCGGACGGTGCCTGGTGCGGCTCCTGATGGGAGGATC
>JBAVIK010000046.1:0-3977 GCA_049686815.1 Acidimicrobiia bacterium
CCTCAGGACAGGGAGCGACCACCGCCGACGACGACGACGTGGCCGGTGATGTACGACGACAGTGGTGTGAGGAGAAACCAGACCACGTTTGCGATCTCCTCAGGGGACCCCATCCTCTCGAGGGGAATGGCGGTCACCATCCTTTCGAGCACGTCTTCGGGGATGGCCATTGCCATTTCCGTCCCGATCAAACCCGGAGCAATCGCGTTCACGCGAACATGTGGCGCCAGCTGCAACGCCATCGCCCTGGTGAGACCGACTACTCCACCCTTTGACATCGAATAGTTGAACTGTCCGAAATTGCCCAGGTAGGCCCGTGATGCGATGTTGACAATCGAGCCGCCATCAGTCATGCGATCGGCAAGCGCATCCGTCAGCCGGTAGGCGACCCCGAGATTCACATCCAGGACGGCTGCGAAATCGTCGTCGGCCATGTTGATCAGCCGAGAATCTCGAGTGATCCCGGCGTTGTTGACGAGTCCCAGCAGTGGCACTCCGGCCCGGTCAACGGCCGCCACAACCTCGGCGATGCCCTCCTCGGAAGTCAGATCGACCTGCACCGGCGTGATCACCTCGGACAGGGCTAGCTCGGGAGCGAGGTCGACGCCAACCACCGTGAACGACGGGTTGGCGGCCAGCCTCTCGGCAATCGACCGGCCGATTCCGCGGGCGGCTCCGGTGACAACGATTGATCCGTTCACGGGAGTGCCTTTCCCAAATGGGTCGAACCGACACGTATCAGTTCTCCCGTGACGCCCTCGCTATCTGAGGCGAGGCTTTCAGCCCACTTGACGACGTCAGCCCGTTCGGCGTTGTCGTCAAAAGCCACGACGTTCGCGGTCCATCCCTTTCGCGATCCTTCAATAGCCGCGGTACGCGCCGCCGAGAGCAATCCCGTCGCCACCATCGCATTCCCGGGGCCACGACGACCCAGTAGGTCGTCGTGATGGACCACGTAGACAAATGACTGTTCCGCCTGGGCCGCAGTCCTGCTCATCTCAAAGGCTCTGGCCAATTCGGTCTTGATCTCCTCCCAGTCGTCGCCGACCGGCGCGGCCCAGTGGATGTTCACGTTGCGATTGCCTTTCCATCGTCGATCATCTGTTGAACGGTTCCAGGGTCGACACCTGCCTCAGCAAGAATCGATCTCGTGTTCGCGCCGAGCATCGGCGGCAGTGATACCGATCGTGTCGCGGCGTGGTCGATGCGGATAGGCGACCCGGTGGTTCTGACGTGTCCTGCCACGGGGTGCTCGTACTCGACGAGCATGTCGTGGTATCTCGCCTGAGGGTCATCGAACGCCTCAGCAAGGGTGAGGACCCGACCAACCGGGAGTCCCGCCTGACCGAGAAGCTCGATCCAGTGCTCAACTCCCTCCGTCCTGAAAACCCGTTGCAACTTGCGGACCAGTGATTCGCGATCTGCCATTCTGTCCTCGTTGGAGGGGTAGTCCCCGGCCAGATCGGGACGCTCGAGGGCGTCGCAGAGCAGATCGAAATGGCGGTCGGAAACGATTGCAAGGGTGAAATCGCCATCGGAAGCCTCGAAGACCTGGTTTGGTGCGAGGAATGGGCTCGCAGTCCCCAAACGGTCCGGTTGGCGGTGCTGGGCGAATCCGATTGCGTTCCACCCGGATTGAACTGCCATCAGCCCGTCGCGGAGCGAGACGTCCACCCGTCTCGCGACTCGAGGACGTTCGGCAAGAGCCGCGGTTATGGCGAGAGCGGCGTTGGTGCCCGCAACGTAGTCGCCAATCGTTGTGGCTGTCTTGCGCGGGCCGTCCTTGGAGTCGCCGGTGATAGAGATCATCCCGGACTCACCTTGAAAGATGATGTCGACACCGGCCCGCTTGGCGTAGGGACCGTTGGCTCCAAAGGCCGAGATGACCGTATAGATGAGTTTCGGATTGAGCTCGCGACACCGGTCCTCATCGAGACCGAGCCGACCCATCGCCCC
Organism: Acidimicrobiia bacterium; assembly: GCA_049686815.1. Taxonomy (GTDB): domain Bacteria; phylum Actinomycetota; class Acidimicrobiia; order Spongiisociales; family ZC4RG35; genus JBAVIK01. The sequence goes on from JBAVIK010000046.1 coordinate 1,957, forward strand.
GTGCCGCAGATTGTGGAGCACGACGTCCGCTCGCTTGACCAGATTGTCGAGAATGCGTTTGGACACCCAGTCGCGGAGGTCGAGCGACACGGACTCCTTTCCCCTGTTCACTGTTTGAAAGAACACAGACTCGCCGTTCTGGAAGGGGCCAAAGCCTCTGGCGAGATCTCCTGAAAGCGGCTCGACTTTGATCACTCGTGCTCCGAGATCGGCGAGGAGCATGGCTGCATAGGGAGCTGCTATGAGGTTGCCGAATTCGACGACGAGCGTGCCGTTCAGGGGACCCTCAGACACGTTCTATGACCGTCGAGATTCCCTGGCCGACCCCAATGCACATGGTGGCCAACCCATATCGCCCTTCGCGTCGACGAAGCTCATGGGCCAGTGTCCCCACAATGCGCGCTCCTGATGCGCCCAGCGGATGTCCGATGGCGATCGCCCCGCCGTTCACATTCACCGTCGCCGGGTCGATGTCGAGGAGTCGCATGCTGGCCAGGCTCTGTGAAGCGAAGGCTTCATTGATCTCCACCACGTCGAGATCGTGGACCCCAATCCCGGCGCGCGCCAGCGCTTTCTCGGATGCAGGTACCGGCCCGATGCCCATGATGTCGGGATGCACCCCGGCCGCGCCCGACGAGATGATACGGGCTAGCGGTTTCAGATCGTGCCTGTTCAGACCTTCCTCGGTTGCGAGAAGCAGTGCTGCCGCACCGTCGTTCATCGGGGATGAGTTTCCCGCAGTCACGACTCCAGCTTCCTTGAAGACTGGTCGAAGCTTGCCAAGAGCTTCCATCGATGTGTCGGCTCGCGGCCCTTCGTCACGTTCGATCATCTCTGTGTTGCGGCGCCGGTGATCGGTGGGTGCCGCAATGGGCTCGATTTCGTCGTCGTAGCGTCCCGCGTCAGCTGCCGCCAGGGCCAGTTGATGACTGCGTAGCGCGAAGGCGTCCTGGTCTTCTCTCGAGACTGAGTACTTCTCTGCCACGACTTCGGCTGTCATGCCGAGGGTGATAGGTGGGTAACGCTCTTTCATGCGGCTATTGACCAGACGCCAACCCAACACGGTGTCGGCCGTATCAGGCGTTCCCGTGGCAAATCCCTTCTCGGCCTTGAGAGTGACATACGGCGCCCGACTCATAGACTCCGAGCCGCCCGCGATCATCACCTCTCCCCATCCCTCTTTGAGAGCGTGTGATGCCGAAATGACGGCCTGCATCCCTGAGCCACACAGCCGATTGACGGTTACGCCCGGAATCTCTATCGGCAGACCCGCCAGGAGCGCTGCCATTCGGGCCAGGTTTCGGTTGTCCTCCCCGGCTTGGTTAGCCGCGCCCCACTGGATGTCTTCGACTGCCATTGGGTCGAGTTCGGGATTGCGTTCCAGCAGTTTCGACACGGAATGCGCTGCCAGATCGTCGGGACGGACGAAAGCCAGTTGTCCACCCAATTTTCCCATCGGTGTCCGACAGGCGTCCACGATGAAGACCTCGCTCATGGGAGCCAATCTTGGTCGATGGATCGCATATATGGGGCGAATCCCCCATATACACATCCAGTTGGCCAACCTACCTTGGCCCCATGACATGGCATGGTGAGCCCGGAGCCAAGAGTGATCTTTCGAGATGGGCGCCCGTTCCAGCAGCTCTCTTGGTTGCCTACGCGCTGCTTAGGAGTCTGATCTGACGGCTACCGTTGCTCCCGATGGACAGGCCGGATTCCCTCAATTTCACAGAGTCTGAAGAAGCCAACCGGCTCCTCGCGGTGGATGGCCTTGCCTTGCTGATCGGGATGCTCCTCGACCAGCAGTTCCCGATGGAACGGGCGTTCTTCGGTCCGCAGCTACTCAAGGATCGGCTCGGCGAGGATCTTGAAGCAGCGCGCATTGCCGCCTGGGACCCCGAGGAATTGGCGACGGTCTTCAAGGGACCGCCCGCCATCCATCGATATCCGTCGTCGATGGCGAAACGAACCCAAGACATGTGTCAGGTCCTGGTCGATGAGTACGGAGGTCGGGCAGAGAG
>JBAVIK010000047.1:0-4193 GCA_049686815.1 Acidimicrobiia bacterium
AGGAGAGTGCTCTTGCCAGCACCGTTAGGGCCGACGATGGCGAGAATCTCACCATCGTCGGCCCCCAAGGTCACTTCATCGACGGCCGGCAGGCCACCAAAGTGCTTCTCGACATTTTTCAGTTCGAGAAGAGGCACCCTTCGGCTAGGACCCCGGCACGTAGGGCTCGAGCGGATCGGATTGACTGAGCACTGTGATCCACCAGTCACCGGCCTCGTTCAGCCCTTCAGGCGCTGGGCCTGCAGTGATGCCGAAGAAAATCGGTTGAGCTTCAGCCAGCTCGCCCCACTCCGTCCAGCTCAAGGTATGGGCGTAGCCCTCCAGATCGAACGAGTTGGCGTGCATGTACTCGGCGATAGCCACCGGGTCGTCTCCGACTGCTGCAACTGCCTCAGCCACCATCGTCACGATTCCGTGGCCGGCAACCGCATCGTCAGACATGAATGCGTTGTCGGAGAACGCCAGATAGCGCGCTGCGAGGTCCGCATAGCTGTCGCCGGTGTAGTCGGCACACGAGAAGTCGGTGAAACGGCCAATGGCTGTCTCAGGATCGATGAGAGCCAGCGAGCGATCGGGTGGCGTCCATGCGCCTGTTACCGGCACATCACCGATGAGATCGGCTGACAGTCCGACGATCGCAGCGCCCCCTGGCGGATGCCCCGTGGCGATGACCATTTGCGCGCCGGCATCAGCCATGGCGCGAACAAACGGGGTGAAATCGGTGTCCGGTGGAACCGGAGCGACCTGAATCTCGCCATAGTCGATGCCAGAACCCTCGAAGGTCGCCTCCACCGCGGCAGCAAATCCCTGACCCCATGCGTAGTCAGCGACGATGACACCAACCGTGTCGAGACCCTGCTCCTGCGCATACTGGAGGACAGGCGCCGCGTCCATAGGTGCGGCCGGTAGACAAGTCCTGAAGGCGTACCGAGTGTCGGGCGTCAGCGATACCGGTGTACCAGCCTTGACGAAGAAGACCGGAACTTCATCGGCCTCTGCAAGCTGTGCCGCCGTCGGGGCAACACCACTGGAGAGAATTCCACCCACCGCGACCACGCCGTCTTCGATGAGTCGATCCCACGCGGTGGCCGCAACGTCTGGGTCGTTCTCCGAGTCTTGCTGGACGATCTCGATCATTCGGCCATCGACACCTCCGGCAGCGTTGATCTCTTCGGCGGCCAGGAGCATCCCGTCACGGACATTCACGCCCCAAGGAGTAAAGGTGGAAGTCAGATCGGTCAACATGCCGATCTTGATCGGCTCCATGTTCTCGGCTTCCGTGGTATCCGGTGCCGCAGCCTCCGTCGTGTCGGGCGCAGCAGCCTCCGTTGTGTCGGGTGCAGCCGCTTCCGTCGTATCGGTCGAGTCGCTCGGCGAGCACGCAGCCGCCACCAGCGCTAGGGCTGCCAACAACGGCAGCAATGCCGATCTATAACGTTTCGCCATCTCTCCTCCTAGTTATCCGATTGTGGTTCTCTCCCCATGATGGTGGTGACCACAAAGCGGACACCACATCTAGCGCCGACACTAGTGACGCGATTGACGACATGTGGTTGCTTGTGACCAGGGCTCGCCTCGGGCGATAAATCCCTCGCAACGTCTCAGAGCCACGGTCCGTCTGTCCATCCATTCAGGTCGTATTCGGCCATACAGGTTTCGACGAGGTTCTTCATCTCATCGAGCCGGCCGCGGTTCTCAGCGAACTGAAGGACGTTGAGACGCACCAGCTCGGGGCTCCCGCCGTAGTTTCGCTCATAGAGGGTGTGTCTCGAGCCGAACTCGCTGCCAACTGCGTCCCAGAGGACCTTGAAAAGCTTGATCCTGTCGTGAGCGGAGCCGGTTGAGCCCCGGTAGTACCGGTCGATCAGCGGACGAAGCTCTTCGTTCTTCAGGTCCCGGTGAGTCGATGGAACGACAAGGGGGCTGCCTCCCAGATGATTTCCCACAAACTCTTCCACCTTCGGCCAGGACATCGCTCCAAACAACCGCACCAGGACTGCATATTCGAGCCTGGGGATCGCCATGCCACCGGGTCCCTCCTCTGGGTCACGTGCGAGGGTCGAGGTGAGTGCCCACATCAATGATCCCCAACCCAGGAGCTCACCCAGCCCTGCCTGAATCCCCCGAAAGCCCGATGTGCCGTTGGCCTCCAGAGCCTTCGCGATCACGCCACACATGAAGTCGAACTTCACCGCTAGACGGGTGCCCGACTGCAATGTGTATCGAGGCATGAAACCGGAAGCGGCATAGAAACCTGTCGCTTTCTCGATATCTCTGTAGACCAAGACGTTCTCCCACGGGATGAAGGCGTTGTCGAAGATCACGTAAGCATCGTTCTCATCGAATCGACTCGACAGAGGATTGTCCCAGGGCGACTCAGCCATCAACTCATAGGAGCGTCTCGAAATGAGCTTCATCCCGGGGGTGTTCATCGGGGCGATGAACACCAACGCGTAATCCTCTGACTTGCCTTTCTCGAGCTTCACCGCAGTGTTCTGGGCCACAAAAGCAGCGTGGGTCAGAGCAGATCCCGTCGCCAACATCTTGGCTCCTCTGACAACTATCCCGTCGTCACGCTCCTCGACCGCATGTAGATATACGTCGTCCACTTCATGGGCCTCCCGATCGCGGTCTATCGGTGGGTTGATCAAGATGTGATTCAGGTAGAGCGCCTGTTCGGCGTAGCTTCGATACCACCTCTCCGCTGTTGCCTCGAAGGGGCTGTAGAAGTCGGGGGCAGCACCGAGAGTTGCCATGAACGAGGCCTTGTAGTCAGGTGAGCGCCCCATGAAACCGTAGGAGAGCTCGGCCCAGGTAGCAATGGCGTCACGTGCGGCCACCAGTTCATCGGCCGAGTAGCTCGGCATGAAGAATTTGTGTGTTGTGATTCCTTTGCGGTCCACACCCAGCAATTGATCTTGTTGTCCCGGATCGTGGAGTGCGTCATAGAGTCTGGCTATGGAGCGTGCCGCGTTGCGAAAAGCCGGGTGCTCGGTGACGTCGCCGACTCGTTCTCCGTCGAAGTAGACCTCACGTCCGTCCCGAAGACTCTCCAGATAGCCATCACCGGTCAGGAGCTTGGTCGTATCTATCTCCACGGCATTCCTTCCACTTTGGATCTGTTTGGCCAGTGCGAACCTAACTACCGGGTCCACGACCGGGCTCGGATCGAACCGATAGGATCGCAACAGGCGCAGTCGAAAACCTCAAAACTGGTTCATTCGAGAAACGCGCCGAGGAGGATCGATAATCGTGAACACACTTGAAGATGTAGTTCAGAATGCCGGCAACGTCGCCGAGTTGCTACGCAATTCCCAGATCGGCGCCTATGTCTACCCGGTGGTCCCGGCGGAGTTCAGCAATTGGCGTGACGAGCAAAGAGCGTGGCAACAGTCGGCGGTCCTATACGACCAGTCTCACCACATGGCCGAGCTGACCGTTTCGGGCTCAGACGCTCTCGATCTCCTCTCCAGTCTGGCCATCAATAGCTTTTCCAACTTCGAAGTCACCAGGGCCAAACACTTTGTTCCATGCAGCTACGACGGCTACGTGATCGGTGACGTCATCCTTTTCCGCCCACAGCCAGATGAGTTCCTGATGGTCGGTCGTGTGCCGTCGGTCAATTGGGTCCAGTTTCATGCCGAGACGGGGGACTGGGATGTTGAGCTCATACGCGATGACCGCTCACCTTCCAGGCCCATGGGCAAACCCGTGGTACGTCGTCACTATCGATATCAGATCCAGGGACCCAACGCCATGCAGGTCATCGAGAAGCTGAACGGCGGTCCCCTCGAGAACATCAAGTTCTTCAACGTCGGCACAATGAGAGTTGCCGGCAGAGAAGTCCCAGCCTTTCATCACGGCATGGCCGGTGAACCGGGTGTGGAGATCTGGGGCCCTTACGAGCAGGGCGAAGACGTACGCAACACCATCCTCGAGGCCGGAGAGGAATTCGGTCTGGTGCCAGTGGGCTCCAGGGCATACTCGACCAACACTCTCGAATCGGGTTGGATTCCATCGCCCCTTCCCGCCGTCTATACCGGGGACCGGATGAAGGCCTACCGGGAGTGGCTGAGTGGTGACAGCTACGAGGCGGCAGGTTCGATCGGCGGATCCTTCGTGTCGGACGACATCGAGGACTATTACATGACGCCCCAGGAGTTGGGCTACGGCTTCTACGTCAAGTTCGACCA
>JBAVIK010000048.1:0-6129 GCA_049686815.1 Acidimicrobiia bacterium
CATTGACGCCGTCTTCCGCGACGGTCACCGGGTGGGATCGGACGAACTCGTAGATCTCGTCCCTGAAGAACTTGAAAGTTCGACCGCCGGGGAGTTTGTAAGCGGGTAACCGCCCCTCCCTGGCATACCTTCGAACCATCTGAACGTTCATTCCCAGCAGTTCCGCCACTTGCGCCGCATCGAGGATTGGTGGGTATTCCTCAGCCATCAGTCGTCCACATCGTTACTCGGTGTGATCCTACGGCAGTCGGCGTCCCACGGTAAGGGGGCCGACGTCGAGAACAGCCGGTTTGTCGGAAGTCTCCGAGTAGCCACCCAGCCAAGCTGCGATCTCGACGGCAGCCACCTCGAACCCACGACTCCGCCATTCTTTGGATCTGTCGTTCCAATTGTCGAGACCATGAGTCTCCAGAAAACGCCGAATCGCGTTGTCATCGAGGTGAGCACATGTCCAGGCATGTGCCAATTCGTGGAGATAGACGTCGGATATATGGCGATTGCAGATCGTGACTTTCCACGGGTCCGAGCCTGTCGAGAAGAGCCCGAACCCCCCGTTGCAATTGGCATCGTCGTGGCTGAAGACCACCTGCAGGTCAGGAAGCCGCAAGTTGGCCTCATCGAATCTCGCCAGAGCATCGGACAGATAGTCCAGCTGCTTCGCGGTGGCACCTCTCGCGTCTATGCGCACTATCGGGTCGGACCGCACCTCATGGACGTGGAGAACGGGCCGATCGACGAGCGCGGTGTGCACCGGGAAAGCCGAAACGGTGAGAGCAACTGACAAGACCATGAATGTGAATCGAAGCATGGCCCAGCGTCGAAGACCGACGTGAACCGGCGGTCAAAGCTGGTTAACCGGCGATTAACCGCGGCCCGTAACCTTCAAAGTGGGCCCCAGCGATCGAAACCTGATTGCTAGGCGATACCTTCAGCCCGGGAGAACATGTATGAAACTGAGGTTGCTTGGACCGCTTGCGGTAACCAACAACGGAGCGGAGCTCGAATTGAGTGGACCGAAGCGCCGTGCCCTCCTGATTCTCCTCGCCCTCAATGCCGGCAAAACAGTCAGTCGAGACCAGATCATCGACTCGCTGTGGCCCAGTCGCGACACGGGTCGTGAGGAATCGACTCTGAGGGTCCATGTCTCACATTTGAGGGATGTCATCGAGCCTGAGAGGAATGGGGATCCCCGAGTGATCCTGACCAGGGGGCCGGCGTACATGTTGTCCAACGAGGACGTAGAGATCGACATCGACGTCTTCAACAGGCTCGCCAACGAAGGACGGAGTCTCCTGGCCTCGGAGCCTGAGCTGGCGGTAGACCAAATAACCACGGCCCTGAACCTCTGGAATGGCCGTCCGCTCCAGGATGTGGAGTACGAGGAATTCGCCCAGGACGACATCCGGCGGCTCGAACTCGCTCGAACGGTCGCTATCGAGGATCGAGCAGAAGCACTCGTCGAACTGGGAGAGGATTCCGCAGCGATTCAGGACCTGGAAGCGTTGGTGCAGTCGGAGCCGACTGGTGAGCGTCCGGTCCTCCTGTTGATGCGAGCCTTGTATCGCGTCGGACGCCATTCGGACTCTTTGCGGGTGGCAACACGTCACGGCCGTGAGCTCGCCGAGCAGGGTTTGGAGCCATCTCCGAGGGTCAGGGGTCTAGAAGAACGGATTTTGCAGCACGACCCAACCCTCCTACCCGAGGGAGCCACCTACCTGGTCGATGTCAAACCAGGTCGCTCGGTAAAGGGTTACGAGATACGTGAACATGTCGGAGCCGGTTCTGTTGGAGTCGTCTACCGGGCATATCAGAACTCGGTCGGGCGGGAAGTGGCGCTGAGGGTCGTGCACGACGAGCTTTCCGCCTCCTCGGAGTTCATTCGCCGATTCAGCGAAGAGGCAAGGCTGGTCGCGGGTTTGGAGCATCCTCATATCGTGCCGCTGCACGACTTCTGGCGCGACCCCTCCGGCGCTTTTCTGGTCATGCGATGGATGGACGGCGGTGCCATGGTCGATCGGATCGGTCGGCAATGGGACCAAGAAGACCTCGCCCGGGTATTCGGTCAACTCGCAGAAGCACTCGGATATGCGCACAGCGCTGGCGTTGTCCACCGCGACATCAAATCGACGAACGTCCTATTCGATCGTACCGACAACGCCTATTTGACCGACTTCCATCTTGCTGTCACCGGGATCGACACAGGAGTGGCACCCGGCTCGGGTCTAGCTCGCCCGGACGCCGGCTACAGCCGATTCGGGAGTGAGGGCCCGACAGTCTCGTCAGACATACATGCGCTAGGGGTGCTGCTTTTCGAGGCGGCCTCCGGATCAACTTTCGGGTCGGACGCCGCACAGTTGGGGGGAAGCCTGGGAGAGGTGGTAGCGGTCGCCACCGCTTCGGACCCTGCCGACCGATACCCGGACATGCAGGCAATGCGCCTCGCCCTTCTCGACGCCATCGGACCGGTTCGATCGCCTGCTCCGCTGAAGATACGACGCAACCCGTACAAGGGGCTGTCGGCGTTCGATGAGGCCGATCGGGCCGACTTCTACGGCCGCGACGACATGGTCGAGACCCTTGTCGCAGCGGTGGACGCTCACGGGCTCACCACGGTCATCGGCGCTTCGGGGAGCGGTAAGTCGTCTCTGGTCAAAGCGGGCCTCATCCCCGAGCTCAAGTCCGGTGCACTACCAGGGTCAGACGAATGGTCGTTCATGCACATGGTGCCGGGACAGGACCCCTTCCACGAGTTTTACGTCGGGCTGGTGGAGATTGCCGTTTCTTCAAGGTCTGTGAGTTCGGAGCGATCTGGTCGGGAACTCAGGGATGCGCTCGACGCTGCCGTCGGCCCCAAGAACAGATCGGTGCTGGTGATCGATCAGTTCGAGGAGATATACGGCTCTGAGATCGACCCTCGAACAAGAGAACGATTCCTGGCGAACGTGGTCGACCTGGCCGATGCCGGCAGGCGCTTTCGGGTGATACTCACACTGCGTGCAGACTTCTCCGATCGCCCTCTTTCGGATCCACAGTTCGGGGAGCTCATGTCTAAGGGATCTGTGCTGGTGGCTCCAATGCGGCCCGAACAGATTGAGGATGTCATCCGCAATCCGGCATCCAAAGTGGGCGTGCAGATCGAACCGGGTCTGATTCCGGAGGTCGTCAGAGACGTTTCTTCTGCCTCGGCATATCTTCCTCTTCTCCAGTACGTGCTCTCCGAGCTGTTCGAGCGGCGAACCGAAGATCGGCTCACTGTCGCCTCATACCGCTCGCTCGGTGGAGTTCAGGGCGTCCTCGAGCGAAGGGCCGAGGCCACTTACAACGTCTTGAGCCCGGATTCCAAGTCTGCCTGCCGTCAGCTGTTCCTACGGATGGTGCAACTGGGTGACCATGGCGAGACAACGAGGCGTCGACTGCCTCTCACCGAATTGACAGGACTCGGCAGAAATCTCGACACCGAAGAGGCCCTCGAAGCGTTTGCTGCGGCCCGAATCATCACCTATGACCGAGACCCCGTCACCAGAACTCCCACAGTTGAAGTCGCCCATGAGACAGTCATCGACAGATGGACGAGATTTCGGGTCTGGGTGGATGAAGCCAGAGCGGACCTTCTCAATCACCGAAGGCTTGCCGCGGCAGCCGGTACATGGCTCGACTCCGACGAAGATCCCTCGTATTTGCTGACCGGCGGGCCCCTGGTGGTGGCCGGCGAGCTGAAATCCAGCGACCGAATCACACTCAACATTCTGGAGACCCGATTCGTTGACGAGAGCAAGGCTGCCGACGAGAAGCAGCGTGATCGAGAGGAAGCTGTTGAGGTCAGATCGAGGCGACGGCTGCTGCTGGGGCTCGGTGCCGGTGCCATTGCCCTCCTCGTGGGTGTCCTTGCTGTGTTCGCGTTCGTTCAACGCCAGCGGGCCTCCGACCTGGCCGAGCAACAAGAACTGCAGAGCGTGGCGAGGGGTTTGGCGTCGGCCTCATTGGCAGGCCTCGACTCCGCCGATCCAGAACTGAGTCTGCTTCTCGCGGTCGAAGGTGCTGAAGAGAGTCTGCGGGCGGACGGGGAGATTCTCCCCGAAGTTGTGGAGTCGCTGCATCGGGCAGCAATCAATCCGCGGCCGAACCGCGTCATCGAAGGGGCAGGCGTCAACTTCGGCGAACAAATAATCTCCTTTGCCACAGGAGGTCGCTACCTGGCAATGGTGACGCAAGCCGCAGACGCGGCAGTTCTGGATCCAGCAACCGGCGAGACTCTCCAGACGATCGATGTCGGGGCCCAACCAGCGCTCGGCGTCGAGTTCCACTTCGGGGGCCGTCTAGTTCTCACCTTCACCACCGACGCCGTCCAACAGTGGGATTGGGAACGCGGAGACCTCGTCATCGAGATCCCCGTGAGTGGCGGGGTGGCGACCGCCGTCTACTCACGTTTCGGGTCCGAGATCGCGGTAGGAACCAACGATGGCAGGGTGGTGGTGTTCGACTCCGGCACCGGCGAGGTCGATATGGAGATCAAGGCTCACGACGGTCGGGTCACCGCCATCGACTTCAATCAGAGCGGGTCAAAGGTTCTGTCCGGAGGTGTCGACTCCAAGGCGAGGATTTGGGACATCACCAGCGGAGAGCTGCTGACCGAAGCCAAGACCGAAACCGTAACCTTGCCAATCGGCCACCTCGTTTGGAGCCCGGGCGGGTCGGTCGCAATGGTGACTAGCACTCAAGGTGAGACTTTCCTGTTCAGCACCAGCACCGGTGAACGGCTCAACTCGTACGGCAACGGTCAGAACTTCAACAACGCTATAGCGATCGACTCGAGTGGTGCGCTTGCAGTTGCTGCAGGCGTCGACGGTGTCGGGAGGGTGTACGGCGTTTTCGTTGGTGGTGAAGCTGCCGTAGAGCTGCCAACTGGCGGAGTCCCCCTCCGCGACGCCGAGTTCGTGCCTGGTTCCTTCGATGTCGCGACGGTGGGTATCGACGGCAAAGTGAGGATTTGGAGTGACATTTTCGGATCGGAGCTGCCGGTCCGCTTAACGAACACCCTCTATCCCAGGTTGACAGCCTCCGCAGATGGGGACCGGTATCTAATCCACTCCAGTGTTCTTTGGCTGAACATGCCGGCCGGCGTGCCGGGGACACTCAATGTGATCGATGTCGCCAGCGGCGAATTGGTGACACAGCGACCGGTGGTGAGAGACGAATCGGGGATTGGCCGACCCGCCATCAGCCCGGACGGCTCTCGAGTGGCGTTTGCGGGACAAGGCGAGACAAGTGCGGTGTTGAGCGGAGAGAACCGTGGCGACATCGAGATCCTCGATCTCACAGACGGATCTTGGTTCCCACTTCCGGACACTGCTGGATGGACCGCAGACCTGGAGTTCAACCATGATGGGCAGCTGCTTGCGGGTGCGGCAGAGAACGGGTCGATCGGAGTATGGGACGGCCACTCGGGTGACCCTGTCAGAATTCTCATGGGGCACGGCGATCGAGTGCCGGCGAACAGCAGCTACCCAGCGGAGCAGAGGCCCGGAGTTGCCGTTTCTTTCACGTCGCAGCGGGTAAACGACCTCGCCTGGCACCCCTACGACGATCGGCTCGCCTCGGTCGGATACGACGGGACAGTTCGAGTTTGGGACGTCTCCTCGGGTTCAGGCACCGTGCTTCACACCTTCGACTACGAGGGGTACTCCCTCGCATATACAAAGGATGGCACACGACTGCTGGCATCGGACCTGACCGGAAGGGTTATCGAGTTGGACGCCGAAACTGGAAATCTGCTCCGGGAATTCGAGAGTATCTCGAGCTCTGTGGCGATCGTCATGTCGCCGGATGGGCGGTACATGGCTGGAGCCGGCGTGGGGGGTGCCGTGATGTGGGACCTGCAGACCGGGCGAGTAACTCGGAGATTCCAGGGCTCGATCTTCGTGCCCTCGGGCGCCGCATTCGTCGAGGACGGAAAGGTGCTCCTGGTTGCATCAGGCGAAGGGATGATCCGCGGCTACCACACCGACCCGCTCGACCTCCTCAGCTTCGCAAAGAGCAAGACAACTCGCTCCCTCACCGAAGAGGAATGCATCCGCTATGTCGGCGTCGATGGCTGCGCGGAGTGACGGCGCTCCCACCAGAGCACGAAAC
>JBAVIK010000049.1:0-5322 GCA_049686815.1 Acidimicrobiia bacterium
GACGAATCGAACCCCGTCCGGCAACTGGAGATTCGTCAGCGGGGCATAGAACGCCTCATCGGTCGTGGGAGGTATCGACCCATGAGCCAACGGCATATGGACGAATTCGAGCTTGCGACCCTTCGGAAATCGCGACACCAGGGCGTTGCTCAGCTGCACCACCGGTTCGGTGTCGTCGAGGTGACTGAACGCCTTGTTGTTCATGTCCCCGACACAGAGGTGAAACCCCCAGCGTGTCGTCTCAGGCGACCGCTCGATCACGCGGAGAACTCGCCCCGCCAGCCATTTGACGCCGGCCCCTCGCACGAGACCCGGGATGCGCGCCATCACCTCCACTTCTATCGGGATTTCCAATTGGTATACGACTTCGTTGCCGGCGATCTCATGGATCCGCTCGATGTTGCGAACTGTGGCGTCTTCGAAGGGACGTGCCCTCCTGAATCCGGACACTGGGTTGAACCCGAAAGCCGCGAATGCGACGTCGATAGGACCCGGAATTCCGATCTGGAAGGAGAGATCCGTGCGACCAAGCTCCGTCCTAACCTTCTGGAATTCGGGCCACGACTCCTCGAAATACTCGAAATAGTCCAAGTCGACAGATTCAAAGTGGTGTCCGGACCTCACCTTGAACGCAGGTGTCTCCTCGTAATCTGACCAGTCTCCATCCCGGATTATCTCCAAATCGGGGTGCTTCTTTAGGTTCTCGACCAAACGGCCGATCCAGTTGCTTCTGACCCCGGTCTCGCCGTCCGGAAGCCAGTCGATGACCCGATCACCCACTGTGTTGGTGACCAAGCCAAGTGCGTGCCGGGTTGAATCCGCAGGGACGGTTCCGACGAGATGGACCCGGCGAGTCTGGTCATTCGATGTCATAGCGATTCTCCTCACTCTCGACGCGCTCTCGAGCGCCCCGAGCGGATCACCGCTCCGGCTCTCATCGATCAGGCGTTGGCACCTTGCGCATATGGCGCGGGTTGCCGCGGTTTCACAGGGCCTGTCCCTCCACCGCTCTGGATGAGCGCGTTGTGGACCCGAGACTAGCGATTGGAAGCTCCATGGTCGACAGGGCCCGGTGTGGGGATTTGAAGGGCATCTACAAAGATGAGCGGATTTCGACCGTATATGGCCGGTACTACCTTAGGTATGCGATTTGCTCGGGAAGGAGGGGGCGTCGCTGCTTCCAACTGCATGGGAGGCAGCGGTTGACTACTCCTGTTCAAAGATGGTGCCAATAGCCCCGGGCGGTTCGACCAGTAGCCACTCTCTGGCAGTCGGCCATCTATCTCCTAGTCGGACGAACCAACCGGCGTAGATCATCACGAGAGCCAGGATCATCAAAGGGAACGGAGCGATCGGTAGGACCTGGGCGACACCCGGAAAGACATCCTGAAGTTGGAATGCTGCAACTTGAAGGGCACCAAAGAGATAACAGCCCAGCGCTACGCGTACCGGATGCCAACTGCCGAATATCACGATGGCCAGGGCGATCCACCCGATGTTGAGCGTCAGGGTTTCCCGCCATCCCAGTTTCACGTCGAGTGAGTAGGCGGCTCCAGCCAACCCTACGAGCGCTCCCCCGATCACCGTGTAGACGAAGCGAAGTCGGTTGACAGGTACACCTCGGGCGAAGGCTCCTTCGGGTCGTTCGCCGATTCCGTGGATCGTCAATCCGGCTCTCGTCCGATAGAAGAGATACCAGGTGGCGAACACTGCAAGGAAGCTCCCGTACACCACCAGATTGTGGTCGAAGAGCACCTTTCCAATGAATGGGATCTCACTCAGTCCGGGGATCGGCAGCGGGGGAACTTGCTCGCCCCGCTCGCCGACGAAAGGGTCACCGAGGAAGGACGCCAACTCGACCGCGAGCAGGTAGAGAACGAATCCGAGCGCAATCTGATTGATCTTCAGTTTGATGTTCCCGAAGGCGATGATCGCTGCGATCAGGGCGCCAACAACCATTGCCGCGCCGAACCCGACCAGAGCATGACCAGCCCAAAAGGCTGCGACGAATCCGACCATCGCGGACAAGCGGAGACTGCCCTCGAGGGACAGGTTGATCACCCCTGACTTCTCGCTGATCGTCTCGCCGATTGTCGCCAGGATCAAAGGTGCTGCTGCGGCCACAATTGAGTTGAGGGTTGCGCTCCAGTCCATCAGGGGTCAAAGCTCCAAGCCCGGCGTCGTCGGCGTCTCTCAGTCGCATATGCCGTACCAAACATGACGAAAAGGACGATCACGGCCTGCAGGACTCCGCCGAATGCCGAGTCGAGACCCAGTCGCAGTTCCATGAGAGTGCTCCCCACGCTCACGGTCACGAAGAACAGCGCAATCGGGGCCACCCACTTCGCGGAGAACCCTGCGAGGAGTACCACGAGGATGCCGAGGAACCCGTATCCGCCGGAGACTGACGGCACGAGTTTGTGGTGGTATCCGGTTGCCTGAACTGCGCCGGCGATGCCCGCAAGGGCGCCACCGATGGCGAAGGCGCAGAGGATGTAGCGGTCGTTGGGGATACCCAGCAGAAAGGCGCTTCGCGGACTTTGTCCAACCGCCTTGAGACGTAGCCCGAACCTCGTTCCTCTCAACAGGTAGTACACGGTGACGGTGGCAAGGAGGGCGAGGGCCACGGCAAGGACCGGCATCTCCGTACCGAACATGTTCGTAGTTGGCAACCACGTCTCCTCACGGAAGATGTCGGTTCCGCTGGTTGAAGCCGTTCCTGCTCGTGCCCATGGACCAATCACGAGGTACACGGCCACTCCCGCAGCTACGAAATCGAGGCCCAGGCCACCGAATATCTCGTTGACGTGGCCTTTTGTTCGTAGGACGCCCGCCAGCATCGCCCAGAGACTCCCCCCGATGACGCCGGCAACCAGAGTCAATGGAACGACGAACCATGGCGATCCGGGGACTTCCCGAGCGACGAAGGATGCAGCGATCGCTCCCATGACGATTTGACCTTCCACGCCAATGTTCCACATGCCGGCAGCGAAGGTGACAACGAGCCCGGCAGAGGCAAGGACAAGCGGAGTCCAGGCGAGGAGGGTGTTGGCAATCTTGTCGGCGGACCCAAAGGCGCCCTCGAGAATCAGTCCGACGGCTTCCAACGGCTGTGCGCCGGTGAGCCAGAGCAAGAACGCAGCCAAGACCAGCGCGGCGAGCGCCGAGAGGATCGTTGGAAGCGGGTGGATCTCGGTTCTGGTCTTCAAGAACGTTCCCGCCCGCCGATCAGATAGCCAAGCTGTTCACCATCAGAGGTGGCGGCGTCGAGCACCTTGATGAGCTCGCCAGAGAAGAACACGAAGATCCTGTCGCTGTAGGTGAGTAGCTCATCCAAATCGGCGGATGCAAAGACGATCGACGTGCCGCTCTCCCGGCGGGCCAGAATCTTCGACCAGATGTACTCGGCCGACTCGATGTCCAACCCGCGGGTTGGGTGCTCCATGAGGAGAAGCTTCAATTGCTCGGGCGTCAGTGATAGAAGGAGACGTTGCTGATTGCCACCCGACAATGATTCAACTGTGCTTTTGGCAATCCCTTTCACGTGGAATCTTTGGATCGACGTCTCGGCGGTGGATGTGGCCGCTTTCCAGTCGATGAAGAATGCCTGGTCACCCGTGGTGAGTGCCACGTGCTCCTCGATGGTCAGGCCGGCTACAAGTCCCTCTTCGAGGCGTCCGGCAGGGAGATAGTGAACGCCCGATTCCATGTGGTCGTGATAGGAGAAACCGGTGATGTCCATGCCGTCGAGAGTGATGGTGCCGCGATGTGAAGGGACGAGCCCGGCGAGAGTGTCGAGGAACGCGCGTTGTCCACTGCCCTCGAGACCGGCCAGCCCAACGACTTCACCAGCGCCAACAGTGACATCCAGATCCCGCATGTTCGCCGAGCCGACAGTCACCTCGACTCCAGCGAGACGCAGCATCTCCGATCCGACCATCGGCTCGGGTCGCCCAGGTTCCTCGACGGCCTTCCCGAACATCATCGCCACGAGCTCCGACGGCGCTACCGGCACCTTGGCCGCCCCTACTACCTGGCCGGCCCGCATGACGGTTACCGAATCGCAAAGCTCCTCGATTTCCTCGAGCTTGTGACTGACGAACAGGACGATCAAACCGTCAGTCGCCAGCTGTCTGAGTACGGAGAAGAGCTGCTGCCTTTGGATCGCGGAGATTCCGGTCGTTGGCTCGTCGAGAATCAAGACTTTGGCGCCGAGCCACAGAAGTCTCGTTATCTCCAGCTGTTGGCGCTCTCCGACTGTCAGGTTGCGAGCCGGCTGAAGAGGGTCGAAGCTGAATCCGAGTTCTGCCGACATTCGTGCCAGTTCGGACGAACCTGTCTTGCGGTCGAGTCTGGTTGGACCCGGAGTTCCTAGGAGGAAGTTGTCGAGGACCGTGAATGGCAGGAATACCAGTGGGTCCTGATGAAGCATCCCTATGCCTGCGTCGATTGCGTCTGCCGGGGACCGCAGGTTGAGAGCCTCGCCGTCCAGGTCGATTCGTCCTGAATCGGCTTCGATGAACCCGGACAGAACTTTCATCAAGGTGGACTTCCCCGCCCCGTTCTCCCCGAGTATGCCGTGGAGACTTCCCGGCTCGATCGAAAGTGATACCCCGTCGTTGGCCCGCACGGAACCGAAGTGCTTGTGGATGTCGGTAACAGTGAGAGCCATTGGACGAAACTAGACCTTGAACAGCGTCAGTCGCCGAGCTTGTGGGAGGGCAGGTCGGCCCTCCCACAAGGCCGTTCTATTGGGGTTTGTCAGGAACTCGCTCCCACGATTCCTTCCAAGAGTTGCTTGGTGTACCAAAGATCCTGGTCAGTGGCCGTGGCACCGTCGGCCAGGTATGACGATCCGTCTTGATAGTTCAGCGGACCGATGAACAGGTTGAGCGATCCGTCTGCAAAACCCACGAAGAGTGTGTCCAGCGCCGCCGCCGCTTCCGCACTCAGAGCATCACCGGGGGCCCAACCAACTGCCGTGGTGTCGAGATTGGTTGGGTCATTCCAATCAGGCCCGTTCCATTGCCAATCGGCCGCGAACATGCCGTCCTGCACCGACCTGGCGATCTCCAAGTAGTGGGGACGCCAGTTGAAGTAGGGAACACCGAGACATACTTCAGGTGCTTCCGAACAAGCACCGTCGAAGTCGTAGGGCACTGCCCAGACCGACTCTCCGGCGTTGGCACGTTGCCCCGCGACCACCAACGCCTCGGTGGTATCGATTCCGGAGATGACAACGTCGGCGCCACCGTCGAAGAAGCCGTTGGCGACTTCCGTCGGGTCGAGGGTGAAGCCAGGTATGTTGAACCAGAATCCGAT